>NZ_JBHYXD010000012.1:10271-104231 GCF_042751995.1 Streptomyces sp. NPDC059371
GCCCCGCTGCCGCCCGTCCTCCCGCACGCCCGTCGTCTGCCGGACCACCATGTCCGAGAACGTCGTGCCCACCGACGAGACCACCGCGACCGGGCCCGCGCCCGCCCTCCAACTCCCACTCCCGCTCCGGAGGTTGCCGTGCCCGGTACGCAGTCCGTCGCCGTCCCCGCCGCCGGGGCCCGTCTGATCCAGGCCCGCAGGGGGTGGTGGTTCCTGGGCGCCGGCGGATACGCGCTGATGCGCCCCGGCCAGGTGGAGGCCGACGGCGCCCTGCGGCCCTCCGCCGAACGCTATCTCCGCGAGGCGGGACTGTACGACGTAAAGCCCTACAACTCGTACTCGCTGACCGTACTCACCAGCACGGACTGCAACCTCGGCTGCGGCTACTGCTTCCAGAACACCGCGCAGGACCCGAAGGGAGGAAGCCGGCCGCCGCGCATCCAGCACGCCCGGCTGACCCCCGAAGCCGTCGGACAGGTCCTTGACTTCACCCGTGAGCGCATGGCCGCGGCCGGCATGGACAGACTGTCGCTGCTGCTCTTCGGCGGCGAGCCGCTGCTCAACCCGCGAGGCTGCCGCGATCTGCTCACCAGGGCGGCGGAGTTGGGCACCCTCACCGCGTCGATGACGTCCAACGGCACCCTGCTCACACCACTGATCGCCAAGGAACTCAACGCGGCGGGCCTCGGCTCCGTACAGGTGACCTTCGACGGCGACCGCGCCGACCACGACGCCATCCGGGTACGCCGCTCCGGAGGCGGCACCTTCGACGTCATCGTGGCCAACATCGCGCGCGCCATCGAGAAGACCTCCCTGCGCTGGATGCTGCGCGTCAACGTCTCCCACCTGAACCGCCACGGTGTGGACGACCTGGTCGAACGGCTCGGCGCCCACCTCGATCCCGCACGCTGCGGCATCCACTTCGCCCGCGTCGGCGACGTCGGCGTCGGCTACGCCAACAACCTGATGCACGAGAACGGCCTCGTCGACGACTTCGTCCGCTGGCACGCCCGCGCGCTGGAACTCGGCTTCACGGTGGCCCGTCCGCGCGCCCATGTCCCCTGCCAGGCCTGCTCCTTCGCCGACGGCCGCTACGGCGCGGTCGTCAACGCCGACGGTGTGCTCGCCAGTTGCTGGGAGACCGCGGGGAAGCCCGGCATGGAGGTCGGCACCATCGCCGACGGCTACCTCGACGCCGAGCAGACCGAAGGCCGCTGGGTGAGCTGCCACGACCACTACCAGTACGACGAGGAGGCGGCCGTCCGCGCCGTCTTCCAGGACCGGGTCGACGCCGGAGTGCTGGACAGCCTCCACGCCGTCGGGCGACTGGGATGAAGAACGCCGGCATCCTGCGGACCAACGCCGACTTCCGCCGGTACTGGCTCAGCACGACGCTGTCCACCCTCGGCTCGCAACTGTCCCTGCTCGCCTTCCCGTTGCTCGTCCTCTCCATCGGCGGCAGCGCGGCACAGGCCGGTACGGTCGCGACCTTCTCGCTGGTGACCCGGACCCTGCTGCGCCTGCCCGCGGGCCAGCTCGCCGACCGGCTCGACCGGCGGATGATCATGGTCGGGACCGACCTGATCCGGCTCGTGGCGCTGGCCAGCATTCCCCTCGCGTCGGCACTGGGAGACCTCAGTCAGGCACACCTCCTCGGCGTCGCCGTGATCGAGGGCGCGGCCACCGCGCTCTTCGCGCCGGCCGCCACGATCGCCGTCCGCGACGTGGTCCCGGAGAAGGACCTCACCGACGCGCTGAGCCGCAGCCAGGCCGCCATCGCGACGAGCTCGCTCCTCGGCCCGTTCCTCGGCGGCTGGCTGTACACGATGGACCCCATGCTGCCGTTCGCCGCCGACGCCCTTTCCTATGGTGTGTCCGCCGTCCTCCTGCTGCGGATCGCCACCAAACCCCCTCGCCAGGTCGCCGCCACCGACCGCGACAACCGGCTCACGGCCGGGCTCCGGTGGCTGACGCACCAACGGACGCTCCTGGCCGCGCTGTTGTTCGCCGCGGGCATCAACGTCGTCTCGGCGGCGGCCCAGACGACCATGGTCGTCTCCCTGCGGCAGAGCGGCGCCGGCGGGACGGCGATCGGAGCGGTGATGGGCTGCGCGGGCATCGGGGCCATGCTGGGCGCCGCCGCGGCCCCACGGCTGATCAAGAAGATCCCCGCCGCCCGGCTGTTTCTGCTCATCGGCATGGTCTGGGCGATCGGCCTCGCCGTCTTCTCCACGACCACGCACCCCTGGACGATCGGCCCCGTGCTGGTCGTGGTCGTCTTCTTCAGCCCACCGGCCGGCATCGTCGTGGGCCGCGCCATGCTGGTGCTCGCACCGCGGGACATGCTCGGCAGGGTCAGTACCGCGACCGGACTGGTGATGGCCGGTCTCGCCTCCCTCGGACCGCTTCTCGCGGGCTCCTTCGTGGACTCGCTGGGGGCGAGCCACACCTGGCTGGCGCTCGCCGGCACCGCCGCGGTCGTCACGGTGGTGTCGTCGGTGCCTCTGCTGCGCGAGACGAGCCTCGACGCCGTGGCGGGCGACGCGAAGAAGACCGGCCTCGACGGTGTTGCGCGCGAGCGGAGCAAGACTGGGCTCGACGCCGTGGCGGACGACACGAAGGCCACCGCCGGTCCCGCCGGTCTCCTGGACGTGCCCGAGTTCGAGGACGCCCCATCCCCCTCCTCCCTTCCGGATTCTCCGGCCCTCGCAGGCGCGGGCCACGCCGACCGGCCGGCGGTCGAGGCGCACGGCGAGCCGACGTCCGGGGGTGCCGAGCGGCCGGCGGTCGAGGCGCATGGCGAGCCGACCTCCGGGGGTGCCGACCGGCCGGCGGCCGAAGCGCACGGCGAGCCGGAATCCAGCCCTGCCGACCGGCCGGTGGTCGAAGCACACGGCGAACCGAACCCTCCCGGAGACTCCGAGCCACAGGATCCGTCACCGGCGTCCCCCGCACAACGCCCGGGCCCCGGCGGCGCCTGAGCCGCGCGCCCCGCCCACACGCGACCGACGTGATCCGTCCCCCTGGAGCGCCGCGATGACCCAGTCCCCGCCCCGCGACGCCAGGCCGGCGCCCGCCCCGTACACCTACCCACCGGCCCCACGCAGCGGACCGGTGGAGATCCTCCACGGACAGCCGGTGGCCGACCCCTATCGCTGGCTGGAGGATCCGCGGGATCCCGCCACCGCCGAGTGGTGCGTTGCTCAGGACCTGCTCTACGCCGAGGAGGAGGCCCGCTGGCCGGCCCGCGAGGCGTTGTTCGCGCGGATGACCGCCCTGCTCGCCGCAGGCGGGAGCCGTCCGCCGGTGGCGCGCGGCGAGCGCGAGTTCCACACGCGCAGAGAGCCCGGGCGCGAACTCGCCGCACTGGCCGTCCGCGAGGCCGACCGGACGCGGATCCTGCTGGACCCGCTGGACGCCGATCCGTCCGGAACTACGGTGGTCGACGCCTGGGAACCGTCCTGGGAAGGCGACCTCGTGGCCGTCCAGCTCTCCTCGGGCGGCACGGAACACTCGGTGCTGCGTGTGCTCGACGCGGCGACGGGCGAGACGGTCGACGGGCCCGTGGACCGGGTCCGCCGTTCTCCCGTGGCCTGGCTGCCGGGCGGCCGGGCCTTCTACTACGTACGCCGACTGCCTTCCGGGCACAAGGCCGCCGGGGCCGGACCTTGCCGCCGCGTGTATCTGCACCAGCTCGGCACACCGGCCGACGAGGACGTGGAGATCTTCGGGGCCGGACGGTCGGACACCCAGTACTACACCGTCTCGACCGCCCCCGACGGCCGACTCCTGGTCGTCGGCGCCAGCGAAGGCACCTCCCCGCACACCGACCTGTGGACCGCCGACCTGACCAGGACCGGACCCGCCCGGCCCGACCTGCGCCGCCTTCAGCACGCCACCGACGGCCACACCGCCGTCCGTCCCAGACCGGGTGCGGGACCGCTGCTGCTGAGGACCACGGCCGGCGCCCCGCGCGGCCGGATCGCCGCGGTCCCGCGCGACGCCGCGAATCCGCGCCACTCTGATCCGCGCCACTGGCGCACCCTGGTGGCCGAGCAACCCGGCACCGTACTCCAGGACTTCGCGATCCTCGACGGCCCGGCACTGGACCGCCCGCTCCTGGCAGTCGTACGAACCCGGCACGCGGTCGGCGAGTTGACGCTGCACGACGCCCGGACCGGCGTCCGAACCGGAGCCGTACCCCTGCCGGGACGCGGAACGATCACATCACTGACTGCACGTCAAGAACCCGGTCATGAGCTGTGGTTCGCCTACACCGACCACACCACACCCACCCTCGTCCTCCACTACGACGCCGTCGCCGGGCACCTGAGCCCCTGGCCCGGCAGCTCACCGGAAGCGGCCCCCGTCGAGGGCGTACACGTCACCCACGAGGTCGTGCACTCCAGCGACGGCACCGAGGTGCGCATGTTCGTCATGTCCCCCACGGGCCACCCCGACATACCCCGCCCCGCCGTCCTCACCGGCTACGGCGGCTTCGGCGCCTCCATGACCCCCGGATTCACCCCCCAGGCCATGCCCTGGGTGCGCGCGGGCGGAGTGTACGCGGTGGCCTGCGTGCGCGGTGGGGGAGAGGAGGGCGAGGAGTGGCACCGCGCGGGACGCCGCGAGCACAAGTCCAACACGTTCGACGACTTCGACGCGGCGGCGGACCACCTGCTCCGAAACCGATGGGCCGCGCCCGGCCGGCTCGGCGTCCTCGGCAGCTCCAACGGCGGCCTGCTGGCAGCCGCGGCGCTGACCCGCCGACCGGAGACCTACGGCGCCGTCGTGTGCGCGGCGCCCCTCCTCGACATGGTGCGCTACGAGCTGTCGGGCATGGGGGCGAGCTGGCGCGACGAGTACGGAAGCGCCGCGGACCCCGCTCAGTTCGCGCACCTCCTCTCGTACTCGCCCTACCACCAGGTACGCGAGGGCGCGCCCTACCCGGCCGTGCTGCTCGCCGTCTTCGACGGCGACACACGCGTCGACCCCGCACACGCCCGCAAGATGTGCGCCGCCCTGCAATGGGCGGGCACCGGTCACGCGCCCGTCGTGCTGCGTACCGAGCGCGGCGTCGGACACGGCGCCCGCGCCTCCTCGCGCAGCGCCCGCCTCTACGCCGACGTCATGGCCTTCTTCGCCCACCACCTGGGCCTTCAACTGCCGGGAGACGGATGACATGAATGTGCTCCTGTGCCCGCTCGGCGACCCGGGCTACCTGTACCCCGCCCTCGCGGTGGGCCGCGAACTGCGCCGCCGCTCCCACACGGTGCACGTCCTCGCCGGGCCGCGAGCCGTGCCGGTGGTGACCGAGGCAGGCCTCGACCTGTCCGTCGCCACCGACGACACGACCCTGTCCGTGGCCCACTGGACGGTACGCGGCCCCGAGCAGTACACCGAGGTGGCACGGGCGGTCCGGCGGCTGCGGCCCGACGTTCTGCTCACCTCCGTGCTCAACCACGGCGCGCTCGTGGCCGCCGAGGCCGAAGGCCTGCCGGTGGTCGTGCTCGGATTCGCCGCACACCTGTGGCCCTACCGGTCCGGAGGCGCCGGCCCGGCGGACAGGCACGACCGCACGTGGCGGCTGACGGAGACCCTGAAGCACCACCAAGCGGTACGAGCAGCCGCCGGCCTCGCTCCACGGCACGACCGCCACCCCGACACCCCGCTGCTCGGCACCACCTTCCTGCTGCGCGGCCACCCCGCCCTGGAGCCGGACGACGCCGAACTCCCCCCGGCCGTACGACATGTCGGCCCCTGCTGGTGGGAGCCGGAGCCCCCGTCCGCCGAACCGCTGCCGGACTCCAAGCCTCTGGCCTACGTCCACCTCGGCCGTACGTTCGGCGGCTCCTCCCTGTGGCCGCGGCTCAACGCGGCGTTCTCCGGGGGCACTTATCGGGCCGTCGTGGAACTGGGACGCTCGGGTGCCTCCGAAGCCGCCGCTGACGCCGACCTCATCGTCGGCCACCGCCCCTGGATGGGCCCGCTGGTGGAACGGTCCGACCTCGTCCTGACGAACGCGACCTCCGCCCCCGTACTCGCCGCCCTCCTTCACGGCAAGCCCCTGCTGGTCGCCCCCAACGGCTCGGAGCAGCAGGTCCTGGCCGCCGCCTGCCTGCGCGCCGGCGTCGCCCGCAGGCTCCCGGAGCCCGGAACACCCGCCACGGTCCTGAACGCCGCGATCGAGGAGACAGCCCACGACCCCCAACTCAGGGCACGCGCTGAGGAGATCGGCGCCTCACTCGCCGACGGCAAGAGCGAGTCCCGCGCCGCGGACGCCGTGGAATCAGCCGCGGGCTGACCGACTGCGGGCCAGCACGCGCGTGGTGCTGCCGTCATCCTCCTCGATGTCCCGGAGATGCTCGAAGCCGATCCTGCGCAGCAGAGTCAGTGAGGCTTCGTTCGGCGCGGCCACGGTGGCATACACCTTGGCCAGTCCGAGAGCGTCGAAGCCATGGGCGACGACCGCCTCGGCCAGCTCCGTCCCCAGGCCGGACCCCCACGCCACCGGCGCCAGAGCGTAGATGATCTCGTAGCCTCCGACGACGTCGGTCGGCTTGATCTCGGCATGGCCGACCAGGAGTCCGTCGCGGCGGACAGCCCAGACGTCGAACAGGTCCTGGGCATAGACCTTCGTGAAGATCCGTCCGAACAGGGCCCGGTCCGCTGATTCGGAAGACGGGCCGTCGCCCATCCACCGCGACACTCCGGTGTCCTGGAAGAGAGCGACGAAGTCGTCTTCGTCCTCGGGGACGTACGGCTCCAGGAGAAGCCGCTCGGTGCGCAGAGTCGGGGTCACAGCCGGCGACGCTACCCACGCGCCGTCCAAGCCCGCAAACCACTTTCGCCTGCGCGGACCTCGCCCGTCTCAGCGCGATGGCGGGGCGGGGCGACGGGGCTACCGCCTCGAAAGGTACGGCAGCCCCCGCCCCGCCTCACCCCTCCTGCGACGTCTGTGGTGGCACTCCTTCGAGGAGTACGTCCCGTAGCGCGGCCACCAGTTCCAGGCCCCGCGCGCGGACCGCCGACGGTGCCTCCTCGTGGCGCCGGTCGGCGATGACCGCGAGAGCCGCCGCGGCCTGACGGGCGAAGAGTGCGAGCAGGTCGAGTTCGGAGAGGCTGGACCGGGACTGCTCGGCGGGGTCGAGTACTTCGAGCACGCCGAGCACCCGGTCGCGATGGGCGAGCGGTGCCGCCATGAGAGCGTCGGGCACGTAGCCGGTCGACTTCGCGACGTCCTTGGCGAACATGCTCTGTTCCCGGAGGTCGTCCGCGATCATGGGTTCACCCGAGACGAGCACCCAGCCCGCCAGGCCCCGGCCCGCAGGGAACCGCGAGCCCACGAGGGACTCCTCTCCCTCCCCCGCCACGGCCTGGAAGACCAGTTCGTCGGTCTCCTGGTCGTGCAGCAGGACGGAACTGGCCGCGGCACCGAAGATGGCCCGCGCGGTGTCGACGACGGACTGCAGCAGATCGTGCTCCGCGCTGCCGACGCGCGTCGCGGGGTCCACGCCGGTGGCGGGGACGAGGCCGGGAGACTGGGTCATCATTCACCTCGGGTTCCTGGTTCGCCGATGCGCACGTTCGCGGCGGAGAGGTAGAGCGCGTGTTTGATCTGAAAAGGTGTCAGCTTCGGGCGGGTGCCGAGCAGGCGGGCGCACATCCCGCTGATGAAGGGGGTGGCGAAACTGTTGCCCGTGGTGCGGATGGTCTTGCCGCCCGTCCAGGCCACCTGCACGTTCTGGCCGGGGGCGAAGAACTCGACGGGTGGCGCGGGGTTGTAGAGGAAGAGACCGGAGTCGTCCTCGCGGTGTGTGCCGACCGAGATGACGGACGAGAACCTCCAAGGGAAGCTCTCCACAGGTGTGTTGTGGGCGGAGGCCACGAGTGTGGTCCCGGTGAAGAACGCCTGGTCGGCCAGGGCCCGTAGCGTTTCGAGGAACTTCGGACGGGTCGTGGACAGACTGAGGTTGACCACGTCGAAGCCCTGGTCGACGGCCCACCGCAACCCGGTGAGGAGGGCCTCTCCCGTGCCGGTGAAGCCCTCGCCCAGCACCCGCACGCTGTACAGCTCGCATTCCGGCGCCACGCGTCGGACGATGCCGGCGCAGGCCGTTCCGTGCCCGCAGCCGTCACCGGCGCCGTCGGGCAACCGGCCGCTGTCGACGACGTGCAGGCCTCCGTCGGGGGTGGGCGCCACCTCGTAGGAGCCCTGGACGGTGCCGACCGAGGGGTGGCCGCACTCGACCCCGGTGTCGACCACGCACACCCGCACCCCGGCGCCGTCCGACCACGCCGAGGGATCGGCGGGCAGATCCGGCACCGTGTCGGCGAGCATCGTGAGGTCTTCTGGGGAGCGGTCACGCAGACTCCAGGTGAGCCCTGCCGCCGTTCCTGTGGTCATCCGGTCCTGCCTTCCCGTCCGGCCGGGCGTTCCGCGCCCCGGACCGTGACCGTCATCTCGTCGGCGAGCGCGGACGCGCGGTCCGTGCCCGGCCGGTGTCCCTTGGCGGCGAAGTGCTCCCGCGCTGTGCGTGCCTCCCGTGCCGCGTCCGCGGTCTGTCCGAGCGCGCGCAGAGTGTGCGCCCGGTCGAGGGCGGCGGTGCCCCGTACGAGCGGGGAGTCCGTCTCACCGGCGGCGGCGACGGCCCGGTCCGCGCAGGCGCGCGCGAGGTCCGGGTCCCCGGCGAGTGCCAGGGCGCGGGCTCGCAGTCCGTACGCGTCGGCGGACTCCGCAGGAGGCAGGCCGGACGGTTCGGGGTCCGGCAGGGTCTCCGCCTCCGCCGGTTCTCCCTGGTCCAGGAGGATGCGCGCCCGCTCCCGGGCGATGCCGGGCAGGGCGCCCGTGGCGCCCAGTTCGCGGCCGGCGCGTGCCGCCTCCTCAAGGAGGCTCAGACCCCGCGCCGGTGTACCGGTCAGCGCCTCGACCTCCGCGGTGAACAGCGGGATGAACAGCGCGCTCTCCGCGTAGCCGAGGCCGCGGGCCAGGCGCGCCGCCTCGGTCAGCCGCTCGTGTGCCTCCTCGGGGCGGCCCTGCAGGGCCAGGAGCACGGCGAGCGGGCAGCCGAGTGTGGCGCGGACGGTCGGCCGGCCGGCGCCGTGGGCGGTCAGCAGTTCCTCGCAGCGTGCCACGGCACGCGCGACCGGGGTGGGGCCGCGCCACAGGGAGATGGCGACCGCGCCGAGCGCCAGCGCGCGTTCGGGTTCGGCGTCGGCCCGGTCGGCGTGGTCCAGGGCCCGGTGGAGCAGTTCCTCGGCCTCGGCGTGCAGTCCGCGCCGCTGACGGTCCTGGGCGAGACGGACACAGGCACGGGCGATGCCCTGGTCGTCGCCCGCCCGGGTGAACAGCGGGAGCGCGGCCTCGGCGACCTCGGCCGCGGACCCGTGCCGGGGGTCGAGCGCGGTGAGGGCGAGCCGGGCATGGGCGGCGCCGAGCGGATCACCGGCCAGGTCCGCCGTGTCGAGTGCGTCCGCCAGCAGTTCCCGGCCAAGTTCCGGCTCGCCCCGGGCGACCTTCGTCTCGCCGAGCCGGCGGGCGGCCTCGCGGGCGACGGGCTCGCCGGGGGTCGCCAGGGCCAGCGCCTGAGCGAGCAGGTCGTCGGCCCACGGGAGGTCGGAGCGTGCCAGGGCGGCGGCTCCGGCCCGGGTGAGCAGACCGGCGGCGCGAGTACGCAACGTGTCGGTGTCGTCGTCGTTGATGCCCAGTTCGGTGAGCAGACGGTGGGCGCGGGCCAGATGGGAGCCGACAGCGGCGTCCCCCGCGTCGTGGCGGACGAGGACCCGGGCGGCGCCCTCGTGCCGCCGGGCCCGCACCTTCTTGGCCATCCCGCGGTACGCCGTCTCCTGCACCAGAGCGCTGCCGAACCGCAGGAGGGAGCCGGCGGACCGGGAACGGCCGCCGGACTCGATGAGCCGTCGTCGTACGAGGCCGCGCAGCAGACCGCCGGGGGACTCCGTCGGGCCCGCGGGTTCCTCGACGGTGGCCAGTTCGGTCAGGTCGGCGCGCTGGAACTCCCGGCCCAGGACGGCGGCCACCTGCAACAGAGCCCGTTCCTCGGGCGGCAGTGCGTCGATGCGGGCGCCGAGCAGGGCGTGCACGGTCAGCGGCAGGTCGTCGCACTCGGCGGCCATGGCCGTCAGATGTTCCAGGTACAGCGGATTGCCCTCGGCGCGGTCGAGCGCGCCCTCCAGTACGCCCTGCCGGTGGGCCGCCACCTCGACGAGCTCGCCTGCCAGAGCGGCGGCCTCGTCCCGGGTGAGGGGCGTGAGCATCAGTGACGCGGACCGCATGCGCCCGCTGCCCCAGCCGGGACGGGTCTCCAGCAGTTCCGGACGCGCGACGCACACCAGGGCCACGGGGGAGCGGTCGAGCTCGTCCAGCAACCGGTCCGCCATGTCGAGCAGTGGTTCGGACGCCCAGTGGCAGTCGTCGAGGACCAGCACCACGGGCCGTTCACGGGACAGCGCGTCGAGGAGGCAGGCCAGGGCCATGAGGGTGTCGTCGGCCGAGGGACTGGGTGTGCCGTCCGCGAGGAGGCCGGTCCGCAGCAGACGCAGGGCCTGTTCCGCCTCCGTCCGTTCGGCGGTGGGGAGTTGGGCGAGGGCCGCGTCCTCGCCCACGGTCGCGAGGACCTGACGTACGGCTTCCGCGAGCGGCGACAGCGAGCCGGTCTCGCCGTAGGGGCGGCACCGGCCCTCACCGTACGCCGGGGAGTCCCGCAGCCACTCGCGCAGCAGGCGCGTCTTGCCGAGGCCCGCCTCGCCGTAGACGGTCACCAGGTACGAACGGGGGTCCGTCTCCAACTTGCGGGACAGAAGCCGGAGTTCGGCCAGCTCCTGCTCGCGTCCGATGAAGGGGGTGTCGAACCGCCGTACCCGTTCCGGGTCGTCCTCGTGCAGGGCGACCAGGCGGTGGGCCGGGAAGGGAGCCCCGACTCCCTTGAGGGACAGCGATCCCGCCGACTCGGTGACCGCCGTGGGACCGGCGGCGTGCAACGTGGCCGGACCGATGAGGATGTCCCCCGCGTCGGCGTGCTGTTCGAGCCGGGCCGCGATGTTGACGACCTCGCCGGACACCAGAGCCTGCCGGGCCGCGGGATCGACGCTGACCACCACCTCGCCGGTGTTCACGCCGATGCGGACGGCCAGCCGCACGCCGTGTTCCCGCTCCAACTCGGCGTTGAGCCCGTCGAGGCCGGTGACCATGCCCCGTGCGGCGGCGAGCGCCCGGTGGGCGTCGTCCTCGTGGCGCACGGGAACACCGAACACGGCCATCACGGCGTCGCCGATGAACTTCTCCACCGTGCCGCCGTGTTCCTCGATCCGCGCCCGCATCAGCGCGAAATACCGGAGGGTGACCGTGCGCAGCGTCTCCGGGTCGAGCCGCCCGGACAGGGCCGTCGACCCGACGAGGTCGCAGAAGAGCACGGTCACCAGCCGGCGCTCCTCGGCGGTGGCGGCGTCGCCCGCGGCCACGCACGCGGTTCCGCATCGGGGGCAGAACGCCGCGCCGTCCGGCGGGGGTTCGGGGCACTGCGGGCACTTCATGCGCGTACCGCCGGTCATCGCCGCGGTCATCAGAACAGCGCTCCGCCGGCGATCTCGCTGTGCGCCTGCACCTCCGGCTCGGCCGCGTCCAGCCGCTGTTTCAGGTCCAGCAGCAGGGTCAACTCCTGCGCGCTGAGGTCCTGGAGCACCTCTCGCTGCTCGGGGGAGAGGCTGTGCAGCGGGAACCCGGCGTCCTCCAGCGCGCGGAGACGCTCGTGATCGGGTGCGGAGTCAGTCATCGGTGCTCTCCCATTCGGTTGGTGCCGCGGTGATGCGGTCGAACAGCTCGGCTAGGGAGGCGACCGTGTGCAGCGCGCTGACCGCGACGAGGGAACGCTGTGCGGTGTCCAGGGGCAGCCGCTGCAACAGCCGGTCCAGGTCGGCGCTGTGCCCGTCGTCGAGGTCCGCGTGGAGGCGTACGGTCTCGAAGGCGGCGTCCGGCAGTCCGGTCTCGCGCGCCAGCCGGCCGGCCAGGGCGGGCGCGGGCGCGTTGCCCTCCAGGACCGCGATGTAGCCGAGCAGGGCCACCGGATGGCTGTGCTCGAGCCAGTAGTACTGAGCCCCGACCAGGGCGGCCACCTGTGGCGGCGGCACGCTGCCGGTCAGCTCGTCGGGCGGCGCCCCGGTCGCCGCCGCGTCGGCGAGCAGCCAGTCGTCGTGCCCTCGTTCCTCCTCGGCGTGCGCCCGCAGGTACGGTCCGAGCGGCCGCGCCACCGGGTCCCGGGGCAGCGCCTCGCAGCGGGCGGCGGCCCGCTCCATCAACGGAACGGAGGCGCGGATCACCTGATGCATGGCGCGCAGGTAGCGGCGGTAGCGGCCGGGGAGCCCCGGGTCGGAATGCCACATGCGGGCGGAAGCGGCCCACAACACCGGCTGTACGAGGGACAGTTCGAGCCGCAGGCTCGCGACGGCGGATGCGCTCACGTGGCGGCCTCCCCGTCCTCCGGACCACCGAGCAGCACGAGCGGTGCGTACCGGTCGCTTCCGTACCGTCGCAGCAGCGAGGCGGCCCCGGCGTCGTGCTGGAGTCGCGCGCCGAGCATGTCCATCGCGCCGGCCGCGGGGCGCGAACCGGACCGTTCGGCCGCGTCGAGAGCCGCCGGGCGTCGGGCCAGGCTCCGGCAGTCCGTACATGATCCGACTCCGGCGGTACGGATGGTGCGCAGCACCGGCGACTCCACGCACCGGCGCCGTATCGCGGCCCAGTCGTCCTGCGCGATGTGCCCCAGGCGCAGGTGCTCCGGTACGGGGCGGCCGTCCACCACACGCTGGTTGCAGCAGGCCGCGACGGTGCCGTCGAAGGCCACCGTCGGCCAGGCCGCCATCGCGCACGGAGCGGGCGGCACCGCGGAGGGACTCTCGGACTCGGCGCCTCGAAGCGGACTCGGGGCCTCATCAATCCGGAGCGGCACGGTTCGCGCGGCCGCCCAGCCCGCCGCTCGCCCCACGGGTCGTATGTGATTCACGAGAACGGCCGCCTGGTCGTCAAATTCCGTACGAATGGACGCGGTGATGTCAGCGAGATAGTCGTCGTCCGCCGTGGTGCCCGCCACGTGGAAACTCACGGCGATTCCGCTTTCTCTGATGCGGTGCATCGCGCGAAAGACGGCGGCGCGCGGAACTTCACGTTCATGGAACACGTCGATGCTCGCCGAGAAGTGGGCGACGTGCCGCAGGGCGCTCAGGATGCGCGCGGGCACCCGGCCGTCGGCGGCGAAGAACATGCCGCTCAGGACCGACGTCCGCGTTCCGGCCGTCGCGGCGAGCCCCGCGAGGTCCGCCACGAGCGCGGGCCGCAACAGGGGCTCGCCGCCCGTGAGCATGAGGACTTCCGGGCGGTCGGCGGGAGTGAAACCGCCGACGAAGCGACGTAGCGCCTCCGCCGGCGTGTCCTCGCCGCGCGGCCCCGACGAGGTGGAGCAATGCGCGCAGCTCAGCGGGCAGCGCCTGGTGAGGGTGGCGAGGAGCCCGGCCGCCGGTACCGGACGTAGCTCGATGATCTCCGCCAGCCGCATCTCGTCACCTCCGTAGGCCACCTGGACGTGCGGCCCCAGCGTGCGTGGCACCGGTTCGGTCGCGGTTCGCGGGCGGTTCGGCGCCGGTACGCGGGGCGGCCCCGACCGGTGGCACGGACGGTCCTGGCCAGGGCCGATGGATTTACCACCTTTTGTGCTCCTATTCGCCTTCCATCCCGGCGGGTGCGTTGCTGCATGCACCTTGAGCCATCCTCGAGTCCATGGCCCCGGAACCGGCCCGTGCGCATCCTGTGAAGGCCGAAGGAATTCGATCGAATTCCCGAAGGTTCAAGGCTCCTCACGGATTCCCTCACCCCCTGCGGCTCCTCGGAGGCTTTCGTGCACAGAATTCCTTTCCTCTGTCAGAACTCCGACGACCCCGACACCGGCTGGGGAAGGGGCTGAGGGGCCGACATGGCTGATGTCCTCACGGAAAGCCGCGGCGTGGCGTCGGATCCCGGAATTCCGCGAGAGCCCGCCGGGGACATCGGCGGGGAGACCGCCACTGACAGCAGTGGGGAGACCGCCGTCGGCAATGGCAGGGAATCCGCCACCTCCGCCCTGTTACGGCTCACCCTCCTCGGTCCCCTGCGGGCCTCCCGCGGCGGTCTGCCGCTGGCGCTCGGACCCCTGAAGCAGCGCCTCGTCCTGGCGGTCCTGCTCACCCGCCCCAACGCCCCGGTGTCGGTGGAGGAACTGACCGACGCCGTCTGGCCGGACGACCCGCCCCGCACGGCCCGCAAGAACCTCCAGGCGTACGTGTCGACCCTGCGCCGGGTGCTCGACCCCGACGACCTCGGCCGGCTGAGCCACGGTCCCGGCGGATACGTACTGCACCTCACCGCGGAGGAATGCGACACCCTCCGCTTCGACGAACTCGCCCGGCGCGGCGACACGGAGGCACGCGCGGGCGCCCCGAGCCACGCGGCCCGTACGTACCGCCAGGCGCTCGACCTGTGGCGGCACGCCCCCTTCAGCGACCTGGCCCCCCGTGCCGACGTGCTGCGCGCCGCCGTCGAACGGCAGCACGCCCGGCTACTGGCCGTCTACGAGGCCTGGGCGGAAGCACAGCTCGAGATCGGCGACCCGGGCCCCGTCGCGGACACCGTGGACGAGATGGTGAGCCGCCACCCGCTGCGCGAACGGCTGCGCGCCGCCCAGCTCACCGCGCTGCACCACGTCGGCCGCAGAACCGAGGCGCTGGCCGCCTACGACGACTGCCGTCAGCGGCTGTCCCGGGAACTGGGCCTGGAACCCGGCGCGGCACTCCAACGCGCCTACCGCTCCCTCCTGGACGACATGGCCCCGCCCCGGCCGCGCGGCGACACCACCGGATCACGGCTGCTCCTCCCGCCGGACCTCGCCGACTTCACCGGGCGCACGTGGGAACTGGACGCTGTCCGAGCCCGGTTGGAAACCGAGGGCGGGCCCCCGGTCCTGATCACCGGCGCGGTCGGCGTCGGCAAGACCGCGTTCGCCGTACACGTCGCGCACCGCCTCGCCGCGCACTACCCGGACGGCGTGGTCGCCACCCGGCTGTGCGCCGAGGACGGCTCGACGCGCCCTTGGGCGTCGGTGCTGACGGAGCTGGCCCGCTCCCTCGGATGCACCGAGCGGCTGCCCGCCGACCGGGAGGAGGCCGCCACCGTCTGGCGTTCCTGGCTGTCCGGACGCCGCATCCTGCTCCTCCTGGACGACGCGCCCGACGCCACCGCCCTCGGCCCGCTGCTGCCGCCGTCGGGCACCGCCGCCGCACTGGTCACCTCCCGCGAACGGCTGCCCTGTCTGGAGTCCGCGCACCGGGTCGAACTCCCGCCGCTGGCCCCCGAGGACGGCCTGGACCTGCTCGGGGCGATCATCGGGCGGACCCGGCTGACCGCCGAGCACAGCGCGGCCGTACGTATCGTCGCCGCCGCGGGATTCCTCCCGTTCGCCCTGCGAGCGGCCGGAAACCGCCTGTCCGTGCTGCGCCACATGCCGCTCGGTCAGTACGCGGACCGCCTCGAAAATCCTCAGGAGGCCTTGGACGAACTCGCGTCCGGGGGTCTCGGGGTCCGCGCCCGGCTCGCCGGGGCCTGGGCCCGGCTGCCCGCCCCCGCCCGCGATTCCCTCCGCGCGCTGGCCGCACTGCCGGACGCGTCCTTCGCCCTCCCCGCCGCCGCCCGCGTGCTGGGCACGAACGGGCGGGCCGCACAACGCTCCCTGGAGGAACTGATCGACGTCGGCGTCCTGCCCCCGCCCTCCCTGCCCGAGGTGACCGCGCATCTGACGGCGGCCCCGGAGGAGGTGCGCTACGAACTGCCCTGGCTGACGCTGCTGTTCGCGCGAGAACAGGCGGCCGCGTCGGGAGAGCGGTGCTAGGGCGTGCCAGGCGTCGCCGGGCGGGCGAGACTTTGCGGACACGCCCTGAGCCCGTACGCGCTGCCGAGTTGTCAGGGCCCCAGCCGCCCGAGGCGTGCCCCGGCAGGCCGCTCAGGCTCCGCCCGTGGTCGCCGAGGCCGGACCGGAGGACTGCACGCGGGCCAGGTACCCGGCCTGGAAGCGGCTGGCCGCGCCCAACTGCTCCATGATCTCGGCGATGTGCTTGCGGCAGGTGCGCAGCGACATCCCCAGCCGTCGCGCCACCATCTCGTCCTTCATGCCTTCGGCCAGCAGCCGCACGATGGCCTGCTTCACCTCGTCCCGCGCCGAACTCTCCGTCCAGGCGGGGTGATAGGGCTCGGCCAGCGACCAGGCGTGATCGAAGGTCGCGCAGAGATACGAGACCGTGGACGGCTCCTGGATGACGATCGCCGCGTCCAGGTCGTCCTGGTGCGGGATGAACACGGTCTCCCCGTCGAAGGCGACCATCCGGCCGAACAGTTCGCTCAGTGTCCTGATCTCGGCGCCCTCGTCGGTCATGCGCCGCGCGTATTCCTGCGTGGGCAGGTGGTAGCGGGCCGTGTGCTGGTACAGCGTGCGCATGCGTATGCCCCGGCGCAGCATGTCGCGGTCCTGGATGAACGCCTGCTCCAGGAGCGCGGGGGAGCGGCCGCCGCCGGGGTGACAGGTGCGGACCTCCTTCCGGCACCGCATGGTCGCCTCGGTGATCATTCCCACGACGGTCTTCAGGTCCGTGACCTCCGTCAGCGGCGCCCGCCCCTGCCACTGCCGCCGGCCTTCCGCATAGAACGGCGCCAGGAGGGAAAGCTCTGCCCGCAGCCGATCGATCTCGGCGAGTTGCCGGCGCAACCCCGCCTCCCTGGGCGCGACCAGCGCGGCCAGGGCCGCGTCCGGCGCCACCGCCACGAACTGGTCGGGGTTCCCGGGCAGATGGCGCAGCAGCAGAAGCTCGGTCAGGGTCGCCACCGCCGAGGCCGCCCGGCTCTCCGGCAGCCCGAGCTTCGCGCCCAGCGTCCCGGCGTCGCACGACCCCTGGTCGCTCACCCACCGGAACACCCGGACGGCGTCCTCGGACAACTCCGTCTCGTGCGACGGCCACCCAGCCGTCGTACGAAGGTCCGGAACCGTGCCGTCCTCACCGATGCCGCCCACCCAACCCCCTCATCAGCCAGAAGACCTCAACAGCCCGCAACCGTGTCCATTGTTCAGATGTGCGATGGAGTTTCCCAGACCCACCTGGAAGGAATCACTGTGAAACCGGCCAAAGGCGCATTCACCCTGCTCTTCGAACGCTTCACCGTGCTCGGCCAACGGGTGCGGGGGCGGCAGCGCCGCGGCGGTGGCGAAGGAGTCACGGCCCGCGAGATCCTCGACCAGCCTCCGCGCCCGGTGCGCGAGGGCGACGACGACTCGCCGAGCGTGCCGACACCGCACTGGTGAGTGCCCACCGACCCGGGGCCGAGCCTGTTTCGCGTCATGGCGGCTCGGAATTCCCCTCCCGGCGTTCCGTATGCACTGGATGGCGGGTTAAAGTCAGGTTCCGCGAGGATCTTGACACGGAGGGCCCGGGGATGGAGAACAGTGCGCCAGTACGCCGGGGACGACCCCCGGGCGTACAAGCCGTCGAAGGTGAGCTGACCGCCCGCCAGGCGGCCATCGTCCGGTACATCACCGAGGCCGTCGCCCGGCAGGGCTACCCGCCGTCGATGCGGGAGATCGGCCAGGCCGTGGAGCTCTCCAGCACCAGCTCGGTCTCCCACCAACTGGGCGCCCTGGAGAACAAGGGAGTCCTCTACCGCGACCCCCACCGTCCCCGCGCCTACCGCGTACGTCCCTCCTGGGCACCCGACCTCGCCACCCGGAGCTCGGAGCCGGCCGAGGTGCCGCTCGTCGGACGGATCGCCGCCGGCGCGCCACTGCTCGCCGAGGAGATGGTCGAGGACGTCTACTTCCTGCCCCGCCAGGTGGTCGGCGAGGGCGAGCTGTTCGCCTTGACCGTGTCCGGCGACAGCATGATCGACGCGGCGATCTGCGACGGCGACATCGTGACCGTCCGCAAGCAGGACAGCGCCGAACACGGCGACATCGTCGCCGCCCTGCTGGAGGACGAGGCCACCGTCAAGGTCCTGCACCGACAGGACGGCCAGGTCTGGCTGATGCCACGCAACGCGTCCTTCGCCCCGATCCCCGGCGACGGCGCCCGCATCCTCGGCAAGGTGGTCGGCGTTCTGCGTCTGCTCTAGCCGTGCTTGGTGGAGCGATCACGGGGCTTGGACGGTCCAGGTTCGCCTTGCCGACCTCGCTTGGCACCTGACCGCGACAGAGTGCGGGAACGTCAACTGAAGTGTCCAGGAGGCCAGTAGGCGAGATCGCGATCTACGGCTGGAGTACTGGAGGCCCCGTTGTGGCTGGTGCCTGGCGACATCTGGACCTGCGGGGCATGGCGCGGCGGATGAAGCAGAACTGGCCCAGGCATGGGCCCTTGGGTACCGTGTGCCGGACATCAGGGGGGCGCATGGCTTCGTACATCTGCAAGGTCTGTCGTGAAGAAGTGGTGGACGAGCCAGGTCGCGAGAACCAGACCCCGATCGCGCACTCGTGCGGTCGGGCATTCGGATGGCGGTCTCGTGCATCGGCCATCGGGTCGCCCGATGCGCCGCGGCTGACGGTTTGGGAGCGCCGTTCGTGGCGGAAGGGCCGCTCGTCCCGGCCGGGCCCGTGGAGCCGGGTTCCCCGCAGTGTCAGGGTCCTGGCCCTGCTCAGCGCCCTGGCGCTCTCCTTCGCCATTGTTCTGCGGGTCGCGGACGTGGGCGGAGACCGGGTCACGCATTGCCCGGAGAACGTCTTCCAACACGACGTGTGCTGACCGGGTTCGGCCCGGCCGGTGTGTGGGCGTGGGGCCAGGATCACCCCGTCCGTGACCAGCCGCTACGGGGCAGCCCTCAGCAGTGGTAGCCGTCCGGGCACTCGGGGAGCAGCACTCCGAAGATCAAGAAGGCGAGAATCAGCACACTGGACACCGTGGCCATCGTCAAGAATCGCCCGCGCGCCTTTCGCCGGTCCCTGACCTGAGCCACCACCAATCCCGCTGCCGGCGCGAGCACGGCAGTGAACAGCGCCACCAGGCCGAACACCCAGCCGGTGTCTCGTCGCGCGTCCGGCAACCCCATCGCGTGCGCGATCGCCGGAGCGAACAGGAGGAGAGGCGCGGACGCCCACCAGCACGACAGTGCTCTGATGATCCCGTCCGTTCGTGCAGGCACCAGGCCGGTCAACCTCATTGCCCCGCGACGGCTTTCCGGAGCGTTCCCAGACGATGGCATGCCCGCATCGTAGGCAGCGGAGAGGAGCATGTGGCCGTTTCAGGCCTTGGCCTTTCCGGGAACGGATTTTCCAGGCCGGCTCCGAAGTCGTAGTTACGCCAGTCGCCCCAAAGGCATGTTGTTGTGGCCGGGCCGAACTCTTCCTCGCCTCGCCGCCGTCGCCTGCGCCCTATCCGCTACCCCCGGTTCACCAAGTGACGTGACTTCCAAGGGGTGATGGCCCCCCGAGGCCGTTGTCCCTGTTGAACCACCGGCTCAGTCCGACAGCTCCCACAACAGCCGGTAGTACATGATCCGTTCCCGGTCCGGCTCGACCCCGTAGGCATCGAGCAGCGGCTCTTCCCATCCCGGACCGTAGTTCCACTGCGTACTCCGTGTGGCAACCGCGAGGTCGGCCCAGCGGTCCGCGAGGCCGAGCGCGCCGAGGTCGACGTGGCCGCCGCACGTGCCGTCGGCAGCGACAAGGGTGTTGGGAGCGCAGGCATCCCCGTGGCACACCACGAGGCGGTCGATGGGCGGAATGTCGGCGAGGGCGCCGAGTGCGCGCTCGACCGTGCCGAACCTCTGCGTGTCTTGATGCCAGTCCGCCGGGTGCGTCCGGCCCGCCGCCGCTCGCGACCGCGCACGCTCCAGTCGCCTGTCGGCGGACCAGTCGAACGGGCAGTCCGCGACGGGCAGGGTGTCATGGAGAGCCCGGAGCCCGGAGCCGATCGCGCGTACGGCGGTGCCGGGGTCGTGCTTCCAGCGATCGTCCACCGCCATCCACCCGGGCAGGCCCTGGGTGATGATCCAGGACCCAGAGGCGTCGGCGCCCTCACCGAGCACCCGCGGCACCACGGTGAACCGCGCCGCCCATCGCAGTCGTGTCGCCTCGGCCGCGAGGTCGATTCCGCTGCCGGCCGGTGTCCACTTCACGAACTGCCGTGTATCGCCCAGGCCGACTTGGAACGTCAGCCCGCCGAGCTCGTTCTGCCAAACGACTCGTGCCGGCCGCCCCGCCGCGAGCTCGGTGACGATCAGTGGAGTGTCGACATGCCCTGTGGGTGCGCCGGCTGTCATCCGCCCAGTCTCGCCGGCGCGGTCGCTGGGAGGCGAACTGTTTGATCTCGCGGCGCTCGGCGGCTTATCACCGGGCAGCAGGCGAAATCCTCACTTCTGCCGTTTTGATCTTCCTCGGTTCACCCCCTGGAAAGACTTTCGGGGAAGGCGCGTTGGGCGCCCGTCCGGGGCTGTCGCCGGCCCAAGACCCCCTTTCGTTGTTCACCCCCGAGATCCGAGGAAGTAGATGCCCGACACGGTCAACTCACTGGCCGCCCGTGTTCATGAACTGCTGGTGGCGAACGTGGCCAACGCCGCCGCCGCGGTGGTACCAGGGCAGAGCGTGCTGTCCTCGCCGGCGCGTACGTTCCTCGGCGTCCCCCAGCGGGTCGACGTCACCGCGGGATTCCACGACGTCGTCGCGCGCGCCAGAGCGCTCGGCACCGACGGCACCTGGTTGGTCGCCGCCGGCCACGCGGGCCTCGCCGGGCTGGCCGTCGCGCGCGAACAGATCGAGCAGGCACTGTCCCACCTCGACGTAGCGGTGACAGCCGGATTCAACGACTGCGTGGCACTCCACATGGCCGCCCTGCATCCGCTGCACGCTGATCCCCGCTTCCGCGCCCTGTATCAGCGGATGCGCGTCACGCAGGCCGACCTCGACGAACTCCTCTGGCTGCATCTGGAGATGCACGTCATGTCACGGGACGCCAGGAGAGCGAGCATCGACAACATCAGTCGCCGTGACACCGGGGTGGCGCTGTTGCCCCAGGCGCCGATGCCGACCCGCACACCGAACAGCGTCGGCGTCCTGATCACCCGCATCGATCTCGCCGCGGCCCAGACCGCGCTCCAGCAGGCCGCCACGAAATCGGACATGCAGCGCAGCACCGGGAACGTCAGCCTCAGTGTCATCGACGACTCCTGGGACTACGCGCGCGCCAGGCGTGATGGCTGGCGAGCCGACGAGCTGGAATCCCAGCGACGCCAAGCCGCCGCGGCCCGGGCTTTCGTCGAACGCCCAGGCGCCGGCACCCTGCTCGGTCCCTGCCCGCCGCTGGGCTCGATCCCGTACCCGGGCTGAAGGGCCGGCGCCGGCTCGCCGCTCATCGCGGGTGCCGCCGAGTCTCCCGTCGCCGCCCACGCCCGCACGCGCGTGCGGTCCTGGTAACCCACTGTCACAGGATCGTCACCGCTGGTATGCGCGTCGGCCGGGTCTGCCAGCCTGACGGCTGACCACATATCTGGATATTTGGGGGAAACCTGTGTACTACCGTACGATCCCGGCCGTCCTCGCGCTGGCCGCACTCGCGTTCATCACCGGTTGTTCCGGCGATGACACGGCAGACTCGTCCGGTACCGACGGGCGGCAGACGCCGGGCGCCTCGGCCGGTCCGGGACTGCCCGGCTCGTCCGGCGGAAACGCGGACGGGGTGAATCCCGATGCGCCGGACGCTACGGCGGGCCAGGGCCAGGCGGACTCCGGGTACGTCGACCGCGTCGACCAATGCGCCGCCGCGATCGTCCTGCAACCGGACGGGAGCGTGCCCAGCGCATGCGAGGGCCTGTCGTCCGAGCAGTTGCGACAGGCGGCCGAGACCGCCGCGGAGGCCGCGGAGACGGGCGCGGAGCTGCAGGAGAAGGGGGATCAGGCTGCCATCGACGTGATCGGCTGATCCCGTCATCGACCTGATCGGCTGATCTCGCCGAGGGCCGGGCGTGCCGAGAGCCGCCCGGCCTACCGCCGCCCGGCCTACCGTCGGTCACCCCGCCGCGCGGGGACGGAGCCCTGGTGAACCGCCGGCTGAGCCGTCGGCCGTGCGAGAGGTCCACTGGCCCCACGAAGCCCAGCGGAGGCTCCGTGAACCCGTCCGGGAGCACGGACACTCCTTGTCGAGACACCTCTGCCACGCCCCCCGCCGCAGAGATCACCGACCTGAAACGCAGCCAGAAACCTCCGGGAAGACTCGTCGCCAGGCGCTCCACTCCTGCGGTCCACCGTCTCACCGGAAGGTGTCGAGGAAACCCATTGGGCCTGCTCATCCCATCAGCGGCATCATGGACAGATGTCGTCGACCGAACCAGCCGCCCGTGAGCTTCAGGATCGTGCCGTTCTCTGGAGTGTGGGTGAGATCCGCGCAACCGATGTCGTCGCCGCTGCCTGCGAAGCACTCGTTGCCGGCCTCGACACTCCCGCCCTACGGATCTTGGCCGCCTGTACGCGCGCCGAGGCGGACTACGACGTCCGGGACCTGTTGCCCCCAGCACTTGATGAACTGGGGCTCGCCTTCTACTCAGTGGGCAGTGTCGCCGGACAGGAAGCCGCCGCACGGGCACTCGCTGCCCGGATGCTGGCCGGTGAGATGACTCCGCGCGAGTTGGCCTTCCGGATCCACTCGCGCTTTGGACACGAGCTGCCCCTCGTCGAGGGGCTCGCCGAACTGGACGACGATTACGACACCCTCGACTACAGCAACAGAACCCGGGCACAGGTCGACGCCGATGTCACAGCCGAAGCGCTTCGGCTGGGCCGGCATCCAATAGCGCCAACGGAACTCACGGATGCACCAACCTGAACCCTGCCCTCTGTGCGCCGATTCAGCCTGAGGTACCTCGACCCAGGCGGGCGAGCTCGGATGCGGGCGCCGTACGACGGCGGCGCCCGCAGGCATCGTCAAAAGCGCAGGACCTCGACTCCCCGGTGTTCCAGCGACGGCACTTCGGCGTTCACGAACTCGGCCCTGTCCGCCGCTCCGCCGCCGACGACGACGGAGGTCGGAATGATCAACGGCCGCCCCTCCGCGACCACGTGGACGTCCTCATTGGAGAAGACGACGATCTGGGTGACCTGATCACAACGGATCCCCTGATCCTGTTCCGGTCCGTGCCGACCATGCCCTGGCGCGCGGACGGAAGCGGAGACAGCCGGGCAAGTGACGTTCGCAGCAAGCCCACTTGGTGCCGGACTTGTCAGTGACGGTCCATTTGGGCTCACCGGCCGCTTCCCCGGGCGCACCCCTGTCGGCTCTCGGCACCGGGGAAAGGATCGGGGTGGTGATCGCTGATCTCGACTGCGGCGGGGCGCCGGCCGGTTAGGCTTCCGACGGCGAGAACCTCCTCTGCGCCGAAGGCGCGGCTCGCACCGGACGAGGTGAGGCCGGCGGCCTGGCCGAGGGTCGGTTGAACGAAGTAGCCGGACTTGCCAGTTCGATGGTCCGAAGTGCTGGGCAGTGCGTTCTCTCGCGGGGGAGGATGGACGGCATGACGAGCGAAGGCACCTCGATCGACGCCACCAAGCCCAGCATTGCGCGTGTGTACGACTATCTGCTGGGAGGCAAGGACAACTACGCCGTGGACCGGGAGATCGGCGACGTGTTCAAGCGCGATCTTCCCGGCTCAGTGGCGATCGCCTTCGCCAACCGATCCGCGTTGACCCGGGCGGTCGCGGAGATCGCCACGACCACCGAGGTGACCCAGTTCATAGACCTGGGCAGCGGACTGCCCACCGCCGACAACGTGCACCAGGTCGCGCAGCGCCACACCCCGGAGTCCCGCGTGGTGTACGTCGACATCGACCCCCAAGTGCTCGTCCACGGACGCGCCTTGCTGGAGGAGAACGACCGGACCCGGGTCATCGAAGCAGACGTCCGTGACCCCGAAGCCGTCTACAACCATCCCGAAACCCGGGAAATGATCGACTTCGACCGCCCGGTGGCCGTCGTGTTCAGTGCCATCCTCCATCACGTCAACGACGAGGAGGACCCTGCCGGGATCGTCCGCTACTGGCGCGACCGCGTGCCCTCCGGAAGCTACTTCTTCGTCAGCCACTTCCGTTCCGGCAACAACCCGGAGACGGCCGAGGCGGAGAAAGTCCTCCAGCAGACGTTCGGGCGTGGCCGCTGGCGTACCGACGAGGAGATCGCTTCCCTGCTGGACGGTCTGGAGATCCTCGACCCCGGAGTCGTGGCCGCCTCGCTGTGGCGCCCAGCAGCGGTGGACATCGACAGCCCGTGGAACGACGGCGGCGCAAGGGAACTCACGGTCTGGGAACATCTCATCGCCGCGGGCCTGGCCCGCAAGCCCTGACGGCAACAGGCTGTTCGTGCGCCGGGTGCCGCGCGTGGGGTGGTGCCCGTGCCAGGCCTTCTACAGCCACGGCAGAACGACCTGCTCCAACTCCCCACCGCAGTAAGGGGCGGGGCCGCGTCCGCACGCGGGCCCCGCCGGGTTGGTGAGAGGTCAGCGGTCCTGGGCGAGTGCGTACAGCTCGCCCAGGAGGCTTCCCTCGGTGGTGACGAGGGCGTCGAAGGTGCCCTCCTCGCGGATGCGTCCCCGGTCGAGGACGATGACGCGGTCGGCCATTCTCACGTTGTCCAAGCGGTGCGTGACGACCACGGTGATCCGGTCCGGGGCCATCTCGCGGAGCTTGCGGAAGATCAGGTGCTCGCCGCGGGCGTCCATCTCGCTGGTCGGCTCGTCCAGGACGAGCACGGCCGGCTCGCGGTACATCGCCCGTGCGCAGGCCAGGCGCTGCCATTGCCCGCCGGACAGCTCGTGTCCGCCCCATACGGAGCGGGCCAGCAGGGTGTCGAGCTGGTCCGGGAGCCCTTGCAGGACCTTGGCCATGCCCACCCGTTCCGCGGCGTCCCAGACGCGTTCGTCGCCGTGCTCACGGGGCTGGCCCAGGGTGATGTTCTCCCGGGCGCGCAGGGGCCAGTGCCCGTTCTTCTGGGGGACGAGGCCGACGTGCCGCCAGACGGACTCGGCGTCGGCGGTGGCGAGGGCGGTGTCGTCCCACCGGACGGTTCCGCCGGTCGGTACGGTCAGCCCGGTGAGCAGGCGGATCAGGGTCGACTTGCCGGCGCCGTTCTCGCCGACCAGCGCGACGACCTCGCCGCGGTTGAGGGTGAGGGTGATCGGGTGCAGGGCGGGGGCGTCCTTGTTGGGGTAGGTGAACTCCGCCTCGCACAGGTGGATCTGCCGCGGCGCCTTGGCCCGGGTGGTGCCGCGGGCGGTGGTCGTGGAGCGGACTTCGTCGACGAAGGTGTAGTAGTCGCTGAGGTAGAGGCCGTGGTGGAACATCACCGCGCCGTACCGCACGATCGAGTTGAGGGCGCGCCCGGCCGTCTGGGAGGCGACGACAGCGGTGCCGGCGAGGGCCGTCGACATCGCTCCCGAGATGGCCAGCGCAGCCAAGGAGGCCCACATGCCGAGCGTGAACAGGCCCGCCAAGGAGGCCGCCAGGAGTGTCACCAGCAAGTACGGCCGGGCTCCCTGGAGTTCACGCCCCTCGACCCGGTCGCACATCGCCCGGTACCAGGAGTGCAGATAGGGGCGCATCGTGTTGGCGCGCAGTTCGTCGGCGAGCTCGGAGGTGGTGAGCCACCAACGCATCATGCCGCGCACGTTGCGGGCGGAGAGGGTGCGGTCATGGACGCGGTAGTCGATGCGCGCGGCGATGACTCCGCCCAGGCCTCTCGGGACGACCGACAGCAGCAACACGCCCAGGAGCAGGGGGTGGAGGGAGGTGAGGACGGTCGCGGCGGACACCAGTTGGACGAATCCGTTGGTCAGCGTCTTGGCGTCGTCGGCGAGGTCGACCGCGCGCAGCGCCCCGATCTCCGCGGCTTGGCTCCGGTCGGTGAACCCTTCGGTGTCGTACGCCGAGAGCTCGGCTCTCATGTGGAGGTCGACCAGGGTGAGATCCGCGGCCGAGGCGATCTTCGGATTGAGGCGGCGGGTCGCCCAGTCCGCGAGGATCCACATACCCGCGCCCGTGGCCATCGCGACGACCGCGACGGTCAGTGCCGGCCAGGCCTGCCGGAGGCCGGTGCGGGCGTCGGCGGTGGCGAGGTGGGGCAGCGCTCTGGAGACCGCGGTGAGCATGACGGCGGTGCCGAGGCCGGACAGCACCTGGCACAGGAGGATCGTGAGCGTCATGCGTCGGTCGACGGACCAGGCCAGCCGGGCCGACTGGGCGAGCGCCATCGGGATGCGGCGGGCCATCTCCCACAAGGTGGCGTCGTCCATGGCCCGGCGGTGTTTGCGCCCGTTGTAGTCCAGCTCGGGGGGAGCCGAGGGCTGAGGGGCCGCCGAGCGGGCGCCGGGAACGGCCGCCGCGGTGTCCCCGGCGGCGGACAGGGCTTGCGGATCGTCGGCGGACAGGGCCTGCGGCACGGCGGCCGTCGGCGGTCGGCCGGTGCCACGGAGCCGCTTCACGCGAACACCCCTGTCATCAGTCGGTGGAGGGTGCGCCGCCCGCGTGCGGCGAGGCATGGATCGTCGTACTCCTCGCCCCGGTTGAGGGCGCTCACCGCGTACAGGGCGGCCAGGCACTTCAGCACATGGAGCTCCGGTGGTGTCAGCTCACGTCCGTACCCGCTCAGGCAGGCGGTGCGCAGCCGCGGTCTGTCCGGCCACACCTCACAGGCAAGGGCGACGAACTCCTGGACGACGGGCGCGAATCGGGAGCGCTCGAAGTCGACCCAGGCCCCGCGCCCCGACCAGAGCAGGTTCCTCGGCCAGGCGTCGCCGTGGATGAACCCGAGCGGCAACGGCCCTACCCAGCGGAGTTGTTCGGTCAGGGTGCGTACGAGCGTGCGCTCCGCCTCCGTCAGTCGATCCCCGGCATCCTCCAGGCGTCCCTCCACGCCGTGCGCCGTCGCGCGCAAGGCTCCTTCGGCCTCGACACGCCAGGGGCCCCTCAGGTCGCCGGCCGCGTGCAGCCGGGCCAGGAGCAGACCGCCCTGGCGGTGTGCCTCGTACTCCTCGGCCGCCGTGAGCGTGAGCTCCTGCACCGGGCGGCCGGGCACGGCGGTCGTCAGCAGCGCCAAGTGCTCGGCGCTGGACGCCCGGAGCTGAGGCGCTCGGCCGGCTCCCAGCGCGGGCACCGCGTGCCGCAGGGCGAACGTCTCCCTCTCGTACGTCCGTGCCGTGCGGGAGACCTTCAGGTAGAACCGGCAGCCGTTGCCGCGTACGAGCTCCCACACCCGGGAGGTCCGCCGCGGGTGCGAGGCGTCCCGGACCTCGGCGACGGCCCCGATCTCCCGCTCGGCCCAGCCGCGCAGCGCCGTGGGAAGTGTCTTCGCGTCGCTCATGCCCCCCACCTCGGTGACGGTCGTGATGCCGATGCGAACGGGGCGCGGCGCGCGTCCGCCGGGCGCTGGAGCACCACGGGCTTGACGGACACAGCGGGAGGATTTTCGAAAGAGGGGTGGGCGGCGGGAAGGGGACGTACGGGATTCATGGATTTCTCCTCGGTAGGGATCGGGTGGAGCACCCCGGACAACGCGGCAGGTCACGGGGCCGATACGGGTCGGACCGGGCGACGGATCGCGCACAGGTTCGAGATGTGGTGCGGCGGGCAGGCGCGGGTTGCGCTTACGCCCGTTCGATTCACTCGGCCAGGGGACAGTGGTGAAGACGTGACCCGAACGGGGGATTGCGGGAGGGCGTCGAAAGCACCGGTCTCCTCAGGGGGCGTGGATGGGCCGAGGAACGGAACCCTGGGTCACGCCACTGACAATCGGGCGGGTGCGGTGCCGGGATCCGGACAATCCAAGCGGCTGATTCGGCGTGGGACACGAGTCCTTGAGACGGCCGAATGGCCTGGGAAGGAGGCCGGAGAAAGGATTCTCGAACCGGACGACGAATCCCCGGAGTTGAGCGGCCGGCGAGATGGCTTGAACTGCCCGGACCGTGCATGAGGCGTGGTCGGATTCCGGAGTGGCGGACCGCGGTCCGCCACGTCGGCGGCTAGCGTCGGGCCTTATGCGCCGCTGCGGGCCGGACGGTGACGCGTGCGCCCAGCGCCGACCCCGTCGCCTCCGTGCTCCGCGAAGGGTTCGGCCTCGTCGTCTCCGTCCTCCGCGAAGAGTCCGGCCTCGGGTTAACCCCACCCTCGATCCGCCGGCAACCGCCATGGTCCGCGGTGACCGCTATCCGTAGCGTCGAGGTGTCGCTGCGAGAAGATCGAGAGAGGGCGGAACATTGAGGCTGCGCGGGAACAAGCGGCGGACGACGGACGGCCCGGCGGGTGTCCAGGGCATGTCCGCCCTCGCTGTCGAACTGCGCGGCGTACGGCGGCAGTACGGCCGCGGCAACGGCGCCGTGCACGCCCTCGCCGGCGTCGACCTCGCCCTCTCCCGCGGCACCTTCACCGCCGTCATGGGCCCGTCCGGCTCCGGCAAGTCCACGTTCCTGCAGTGCGCGGCCGGGCTCGACCGGCCGTCGTCCGGCTCCGTACGCCTCGGCGGTACGGAGATCACGGGAATGCGGGAGAACGAGCTCACCGAACTGCGCCGCAGCCGCCTCGGCTTCGTCTTCCAGGCCTTCAACCTGCTGCCGTCGCTCACCGTCGAGCAGAACGTGCTGCTTCCGACGCGGCTGGCCGGACAGCGCCGGGACCGCCCCCGCGCCGCCGAGGTGCTGGCGCGGGTCGGGCTCGCCGACAAGGCCGGACGTCGGCCCGGCGAGCTCTCCGGCGGCCAGCAGCAGCGCGTCGCCATCGCCCGCGCGCTGGTCACCAGCCCGGACGTGATCTTCGCCGACGAGCCCACCGGCGCCCTCGACACCAACACCGCGGCCGAGATCCTCGGCCTGCTCCGGCACGCGGTGGACGCCCTCGGCGCCACGGTCGTCATGGTCACCCACGACCCGGCCGCCGCAACCTGGGCCGACCGTGTGCTGTTCCTCGCGGACGGCGTCTTCGCCGGCGGTCTCGACCGAGGCGCGCCGGAGCAGATCGCGGCGCGGATGGCCGCCCTCGCCTCCCCGACGGGCGCGATGGCGAGGGCCGCGGCGTGAGGAGCCTCGCCCCCAACGGCCTCGCCCGCGCGGCCGTGCGCTTCAAACCCGCCTCGTTCGCGGGCACGTTCGTCGCGTTGATGATGTCGGCCCTGATCGTCTCCGCCTGCGGCATCCTCCTGGAGACGGGTGCGCGTGCCTCGGTACCGGCGGAGCGGTATGCGAAGTCCGCCGTCGTCGTGGCGGCCGACCAGTACGCCCACCTGGTCACGGGCAGCGGCGACAGCCGGTCGGACTCCCCGGGACTGCTGCCGGACACCGCGCGCGTGGATGCCGTACTGGCCCACAGGGCGGCCCGCGTGCCACAAGTGAAGGCGGCGGTACCGGACTTCACGTTCCCCGTGCGTGAGGGGGACGGAACGCTGACCGGGCACGGCTGGGGTTCACACGCCCTCACCGATGCCGCGCTCGTCTCCGGGACCGCGCCCCGTACCGGCGAGGTCGTGCTCGACGCGGCGGCAGCAAGGGCCGCGAAGGCCGGCGTCGGTGACACTGTCGCCCTTGAAACCGCCACCGGGCGGGCCGAGTTCCGTGTCTCCGGGCTGGCGAAGGCCGGAGCCGGTGACATGAACTCGGGCGCGACGGGCTGGTTCTCCGACGCTCAGGCGCCCGCGCTCGCCGGGCACCCGGGCAAGGCCGACGCCATCGCCGTCCTGACGAAGACCGGGGCGGACGCCGACGCCGTCGCCGACGGTGTGGAAAAGGCGCTCGCCGGCACCCGCGCCAAGGTGTACTCCGGCGACGATCGCGGCGCCGTCGAGGAGCACGGGCTCGGGTACGCCAAGGAGACGCTCACCGGTCTCGGAGGCTCCTTCGGCGGGATCGCCGCCGTGGTCGCCGTCTTCACTGCGGCCGGCACGCTCGCCCTGTCCGTCGCCCAGCGCGCCCGGGAATTCGCGCTGCTGCGCGCCATCGGAGCCACCCCGCGGCAGATCCGCCGCGCGGTCGCCGCGGAGGCACTGCTCGTCGCGCCCATCGCGGGGCTGGTCGGCTGCCTGCCCGGGGTCGGCCTCGCGCACTGGTGGTTCGGGCAGTTGAAGGACCGCGGAGCCATCCCGGAAGCCGTTGACCTGCATGTGTCCTTCATCCCGCTGGTCGTCGCCGTCGGCCTGGGACTGCTGACCGCGCTCGTGGCCGGCTGGGCGGCCGGCCGCAGGCCCGCGCAGACCAAGCCCGGCCAGGCGCTCACCGACGCGTCGGTGGAGCGGCTGCGGCCGGGCGTGATCCGTACCGGACTGGGCATCGGAGCCCTCGTCGGCGGAGGGTTCCTCACCGGTCTGGCCGCCCGTTCGGCCGGGGACGACGCCGCCAACGCGGCCCTGGGCGTCGTCATGCTCTTCATGCTCGCCGTCGCCCTCCTCGGCCCTCTGGTGGCACGGCTGTGCGCGACACTGTTCGGGCTGACGCTGCGCGACGGCGGCGCCGCGGCCTCACTCGCGGCCGCCAACTCCCGTACGAACGCGCGCCGGATGGCGTCCGCGATCACCCCGATCGTGCTGGCCATGGCGTTCGCCTCGACGCTCGTCTTCATGCACACGAGCGAGAGCCACGTCGCCGCGCAGCAGCTGCGGGCCGGCGTCACCGCGGACCACATCGTCACGGATCCGGCCGGACTGCCCACCGACGCGGTCTCCCGGGCCGCCCGCTCGCCTGGCGTCGACGTGGCCGTCGGCCTTCTCGAAACGCAGGTACTCGTGCCCGTCGGCTCCGGCGGAGACCGATGGCTCGAAGGCGCGGCGACCCAGGGCATCTCCGGCTCCGGCGCGCAGCTCGCGAAGGTGCAGGACCTCGACGTACGCAGTGGCAGCCTCGACCGGGTCGGCCGGGGCCGTATCGCCATCGACAGGACGCTCGCCACCTCGGCGAAGGTCGGGATCGGCGACAGGCTGCCGCTCCACCTCCCCGACGGCACCGGGGTCAGCCCCGAAGTCGTCGCCGTGTACGGGCGCGGCCTCGGCCTCGCGGCGGTGACCATGGACCGGGCGTCGCTGGCCGCCCACGTCACGTCGGGCTTCGACGGCACGCTGCTGGTACGGGGCGGCGACGCCAGGGCACTGGCGCCGCTGGGGAAGGTCACCGACGCCTCCGGCTACGCCGTCGAGCGGAACACCGACGGCGAACTCAACGCCTGGGCGAACTACACGATGGCCGCGGTCCTCGGCGGCTTCGCGGCCGTCGCCGCCGTCAACACGCTCGTGATGACCGTCCTCGACCGACGTCGTGAACTGGGCATGCTTCGCCTCGTCGGCGCCACCCGCATCCAGGTGATGCGGATGCTCCGCTGGGAGGGACTGCTGGTGGCGACAGCGGGCGTGGTCCTGGGCACAATCATCGCCGTGGCCACGCTGATCCCGATGACGCGCGGTCTGACGGGGGAGTCCCCCTACATACCCCCGCTGATGTACGGGGCTTTCGCCGCGGCAGCGGTCGGCCTCGGCCTGCTTGCCGTCAGCCTCCCCGCGCGAGCGGTACTGCGCGAGGGGCGAGCCTGACATCGGTGGCCGGGCCGGGACTTCAGGCGGGTGCTTGAGACAGGCCCCGCTTGCCAGGAGTGACCCCCCTGACGCGACGTCTGCTGATCCCGGTGATCCGCTGGTGTGCAATGACGCATGCACAGTGATGCGGGGGTCAGAGGGAGCCCGGTGGAGGCGTTGAAGCCGACCGATCCGCAGCAGGTGGGCCGGTACCGCATCGCGGGGTTACTCGGGGCCGGCGGGATGGGCCGTACTCACCCGCACGGGGTGCGGCCGCCGGGTCCGAGATCCGCGCCCGCGTCCGCTCCTTGACCGACGGGCCGGTGCGTACCTCGCACCGGCCCGTGAGCCTCGTACAGCCTGGTGAGTTCTGAAGGGAATCCGCCGAACTCGCAAGCCCTCTTGGGTCTTCCGCTACTCGTCGATCGCCGCGCCGAACCGTGCGTTGGCCGTCGGCGCCCCGAGACGCGCTCCGTCATAGGTCCACGAATCCTTGGCGGTGAGGCCCGATGACGACGCGGGAATGACCCATACGAAGCCGTCGTCGGTGTTCTCACCCGGTGCCGCCGCCAGAAGACCGAAGCGGCCGTCATGGTTGGCGTCGAAGAGCCGCACCTGGCCGCCCCAGCGGTCCGAGGCCTCCGCCGCGCCCGGAACGCCCGAGGAGTTCTGGTCGAAGCTGCGCACGCCGGATGCCGTCAGCCCGCCCGGCGCTCCGCGCAGCGTCCAGACCGCACCCGCGTCGGACACGGAACCCACGTCCTCCCCGGGTGCCCCGATGGCGAGGTCCGGGCGGCCGTCGCCGTCGGTGTCACCGGAGGACAGTTCGGCACCCCACCGGTCGCCGGCCTCGGCCGTGCCGGGAACGCCGGGGGAGTCCTGCGTCCACGTCTGCGCCGCGGTCGGGTCGAGGCCGGAGAGGTCGCCCTTGCCCAGATGGACGGAGACGGATCCACCGACGGCCGAGCCGACGCCCGTGTCACCGATGGCCAGGTCGTCCTGGCCGTCGTGGTTGAAGTCGCTGGAGACGACCGCGGGACCGCCTTCGAACACGCCGCCGTCGCCGAGCGCCTCCACGCCGGGTGCGCCGTAAAGCACCTGGGTGGCGCCGACGCCCGGCTGGTCGCCGGTGGTCACACCGGAGATCGCCAGGTCCGCCCAGGAGTCCTCGTTGTAGTTGCCGTGGCTGAGGCTCCGGAAGGCGAAGCCGGTGTCCAGCGGGCTCACGTCCCGAGCGCGGACCCGCGTGTCCACCGCTTTCAGTTGCCGGGCCGCCGCGGTTGGCGCGGAGGTGAAGAACAGCAGAGTGTCGTTCTCCACGACGGCGATGCTGTCGCGCGGGTCGGCGTCGGGGTTCGCCGGGTCCGGGGCGAAGTACCGGGCGGCTTCGATGGCCAGACCGAACTTCGCGCCCGCCCGTAGGTGGTCGGTGTCCTCCAGCCAGGTGCTGTCGGAGCCGTGCAGGCCGCTCGGCGAGCCCCAGAAGACGACGGCACCGCCCGCGTCGGACAGCCCCGCGAGGTCTTCGCCTGGGATGCCGACGATCGCATCGTCGTAGCCGTCATTATTCAGGTCACCGGAGGCCACGGCGCTGCCGAAGCCGTCGCCGGCCTCGGCTGCGCCCGGAACGCCCGAGGTGTTCTGATGGAGGACGCTCTTCTTGGTGGTGCTGAGACCGCTGGACGAGCTGTACTGCACGGAGACGTAGCCGGCGGACCTGGCGCCGCTCACCGTGGCGCCTGGGGCGCCGATCAGCACGTCGTCGAATCCGTTGCCATCGAAGTCGCAGTTGTGCTGTTGCCAGCCGATGGACGGGAAGGGCGTTACGGCTTGAGCCGCGGGGGCCGCGATCACCGCGCCGCCACCGAGAGCGAAAACTGCCGCGGCCGTCAGAGCCGCACGGTTGATGTGACGCACAGGAGCGAACCTCCTTGGGTTCGTGGGCTGCCTGCGGCGTCCTGCTCGGCCGAGGCGGACAGGGTGAATGGGGCTGATGGGGTCGGGGGCCGGCATGACTCCAGGCTCACCGGACAGCGGCTGCGGTCATGCAAGTCCCCCCGTCGGAAGACGCGGTGAGACCGACGCCTTCATCTGCTCACCCAGAAGACACCCGAGGTTCGTCCAGGGTTGTAGTCGGTGCGAGGGACGTGGGTCCTGGGCCCTTGCCGGGCGGGACGGCGCAGTGCGTTGGCGTGGTGAGGCGGAGCGGGACAGCGGGACACAGAGCGGGAGTAAGACGCGGATCGGCGCCGGCGAACGCACGGCTGCCAAACGCTGCGTTCCGGCGTTCCGGCGCACGAAAACCCGTTGGCTGCTCCGCCGCTGAGCTGCGACGATGCCCGCGGTTTCTCTAGCGGAGGACGATTGTTCGTTTTCGTGTGTGCGGGGTGCGGCGCCAGTCTGACCGTCCCGCTGTCCCAGGTCGCACTGCCGAGCCACGCCCGTCAGAAGTACGGGAACGGAATTCAGCTCCCGGTGCTCATGGAGCCGGGCACGTTCGCCGTGGACCCGGAGCCCTGGGGGCCGCCGTGGCGGAGCTGGGAGAACATCGATCTGGACGAGGCGGCGGCCCGCGGCGTCTACGCACCGGTCCACGCCTTGTCCGAGGGCGCGCCCGGCGCAATCGTCATCGCGCCTGGGGAGGTCCGAGGCACAGTGCTCGTCCCGGAGAACGCGGGCGGCTACTGCTGCGGCCTCGACTGAGGTGACGGCCCCAACATGGCCTGCGAGGCGTGCGGACGGCCCGTTGCGAACCGAATCGACGACTGTTCACTCTGGCAGGCGGTCTGGCTCGCGCCGGACGCCGTGCGCCGTGTCCCCGTCGACGACGCCCAAACCGCGACGCTCTCCTGGGCGGAAGTGGTGGCGAAGGGGAAGGGCACGCCCCCGGTCGCACCGGTGGCCAGATGGGGTTCGCTGCGAGCCGGACCACTGGTGGTCATGGAACCCGCAGTGGGAGGCGGCGGCCGGCCGGGCGCTCGCACACCTGCTGGCGGCCTCGGACGGTCGGCCCGTGACGGTCCCGCAGGGCCTGATCGCGGAAGTGTTCCAACATGCCCTCGACGCCCTGCTGCCTGCGGGCCCACAGGCGCGACGCGTCTTCCTCGCCGGACCAGGACTGCCCACCCCCGACACGGACGCCGACATACTCCTCCTGCCGACCCACCCGCAGACAGGAGAGCTCTGGAGCCCGACGGGCCCGGCCGCATCGGCATACCCCGTGCCGCTGCCGTTCGGGGTGTGGAAGTGGCTGGCATCCCCCGAGCCACACCTCCCACTCCCCGCCTCGGGCACCATGCCGGACGGCGTCCTCCGCGACTACCCGCCCCCGCCGCGCCCTCACCGCCTCATCCGCCTCGACCCGATGATCTTCGAGCACACCCTGGTCCGGCTGCCGGCCGTCCGCAGCCGATGGCTGCGCGAGATCCTTGAGGATCGCACGCAGCACATGCGCGCGGGCCTCTACTAGCCAACAAAATGTGCCGCAGGCCGCCGTCGCCTCGAACGGTCTCCGGATGCATGCTCAGATGCCCGGACACTCTCACCGAGCCTTGGAGGTCAGCTCATTCGGCGAGTCTGCGGTGGCAGATGAGGGTGCAGGCGCCGATGTCGGTCGCACCCGATCAGCCGCCCGAAGTGTTCTGTGTCGCCGCGCGTGCCTCGGTGAGGGCTCGCTGCCTGAGGTTGCCGCCGAACAACTGCATCGTGGTGGCGGCCAGGATGTCATCCCTGCGGATGGTCCGCCCGTCCCCCCTGCGGGCGGACATGGCCGCGAGCGAATCGTCGAGGAACGGGTGTGGGGCCGGTTCGCCCGACGTCACTTGGGTGACCGTACCGAAGCGTTTGACCCCGCCCTCGCGGACGACCATGGCCGCATCCCGGGCGAGGTCCGTCAGGAACACGCTCGCGATTCCGTCCAGGTCGCGGACCATCGCCGGGACGGCCGTCGCCCCCTGGCTCCACAGCAGCTTCCTGACCCCGGCCTCGAACCTGTGGGCGCCGACCACAGCACTCGGTTTGCGCGACCTGCTGCGCTTACGAGAAGGCACGATGACACCCTCGGCGTCGTACAGGACACCGGTCAGGCCTTGAAACGTCGGGCTGTGGTCGTACCACTCGGCCCCCACCTCGAGCTCCACGTTCCCGTCGATCGCCGAGAGAAGGTCCCCGGGAATCAGCTTCCTCCGGGCCTTCTCCGCCGCCGCTCTCCTCGCGCCGTCGATGATCTCCGTCAGCACCGTCCGCGTCACCGACGCGGCGGCCCACGCGGCCGGCCGAGAGACGTGCATCGGGGTCACGTCCCTGAACACCGCTTTGACGAGGCAAGGCTTGAACGGCGAGACATCCATGACCGAGGCGGTCCGGGGACCGCTGCGCTCAGGGCGTGCGGGCTGTGCGGTCATCGGAAGAAACGCTCCCTGCTGTCGGAGTCATCAGAGACCCATGCTTCACCACGCAGACCCGCTCTCTTTCCCCTTCCTCCCTCGAGGAGGCACCGGGTCAAGGGCCTGACGGCACAAACCGGCGCGGTCGAAGGACTCGATCACGTCGGCGTATTGGTGGTCGAACGCCGTTGTGTCCCCACGGTACGTAGACCGATCCCCAGGCGGTCCCGGCCGGTGAGATCCTGCGTGTGTACGTGACGCGCGAGGCCGGACCATCGACGGCCGCAGACGTACCCGACCGGATCCTGTCGGCCTCACGGGTTCCGCGGTGACGGCGGGAACCTCCCGTGCTGTTCGCACGGAACCCGGCTCCCATCCGCCCGCGGAAGCAGGGCGGACCCGTGCCCCGCTGTCGGCCGAGGATGCGCGGCGCCCTGTTGCCGTGGAGACTCGGGGTACCGGCGCGAGAAGGAACACCACTCGACGGGAGACGGCCGCGCATGGCGACGCTGATCGCGGTGAACGTGGGGCTGCCCCAGGATGTGCCCTGGAAGGGCCGCACCACCCACACGGGCATCTGGAAGCGGCCGGTCGCAGGACCGCGCATGGTCCGGCGGCTCAACATCGACGGTGACGGGCAGGGTGACCTGGGCGGTCACGGCGGCCCCTTCCGTGCTGTCCTGGTCTACCAATTGGACTCCTACCGGTACTGGCAGGACCATCTGAGGCGGGACGACTTCGTCCACGGTCAGTTCGGGGAGAACTTCACGGTCGACGGCCTGCCGGACGACGAGGTCTGCATCGGGGACCGGTACCGCATCGGGGACGCGCTGTTCGAGGTCACACAGCCCCGTGTGACGTGCTACCGCGTCGGCTTGCGCATGAACGAACCCCGGATGCCCGCTCTGCTCGTGGCCCACGGCCGTCCCGGCTTCTATCTGAAGGTGCTGGCCGAAGGACTCGTGCAGGCGGGCGACGACATCATCAAGATCGCCGACGGCCCGGAGGGCATGACCGTAGCGGACATGGATGCCCTCCTGTACAAGGCCGACCACCCCCAGGCGCATCTCGAACGGGCCCTGCGCATCCCCGCGTTGAGCCCCGGCTGGCGGGCTTCCATGCAGTTGCTCCTCGATGAGGCGCACGGCACCGGGGCGTCCACCGGCAATGCCGGGCTGACCGGCGCGGGGGCGGCTCCACCACCGGCCTGGCAGGGATTCCGGCCCCTCACGGTCACCGAGATCGTCCCGGAGAGCTCCGACGTCTTCTCGCTCTTCCTCGGTGCCCCGGACGGTGATCCGCTCCCTGCCGCCCTGCCCGGCCAGTTCGTCACGGTCCGCATGCTGCCGGACCTGCGGGGCCCTTCCGTCATCCGCAGCTACTCCCTGTCGGGGCAGCCCGGTGACGCGTCGTACCGGATCAGCATCAAGCAGGAACCACACGGCGTCGGCAGCGCCTATCTGCGGCGGCACATCGCCGTCCACGACACCCTGGACGTGGCGGCGCCCCGAGGGACCTTCGTCCTCGGTGAGACCTCGGCGCCGGTGGTCCTGATCTCGGCGGGGGTAGGAGCCACTCCCGTCCTGGCCATGCTGCACAGCCTGGCCAGGAGCAAGCATCCCCACCAGGTGTGGTGGATCCACGGAGCACGCGACGGAGTCGAACACCCGTTTGCTCGGGAGGTCGGCGCCCTGCTTTCGCGTCTGTCCTCGGGCCATCGATACATCGCCTACAGCCGTCCGCGTGACGACGACCGCCTCGGCGAGGACTACAACGGTGTCGGCAGGCTGTCGGGCGCGGTCCTGACCGGCCTGAACCTCCCACCGGAGGCGCAGGCCTATGTCTGTGGGCCGACCGCGTTCATGGACGACATGACCGCGGCTCTGCTGGGCTGCGGGCTGGAGTCGGCGCGGATCCATACCGAGATCTTCGGGTCGGTCTCCGCGATCACGCCCGGCGTGCTGCCGGCCGACGCCCCCGCACCCCACGCGCCCGCCTCCCCGCCCGGGCCGGGCACCGGGCCGTCCGTCTCGTTCGCCCGCAGCGGCCTCACCGTGCCCTGGGACTCCGGTTACGGCGCTCTCCTCGATCTGGCCGAAGCCTGCGACGTTCCCGTCCGGTGGTCCTGCCGCAGCGGGGTCTGCCACACCTGTGAGACCGCCCTCGTCTCCGGCCGGGTCGACTATTCCCCCGACCCCATCGACGCTCCGGCCGACGGCAACGTTCTCATCTGCTGTTCGCGGCCCCACCAGGACGTGATCCTCGATCTCTGACCAGGGGCAGCCACGTAAGCCCCATTCGTCGGGTCGTCCACGCGTATGCGCTCGACGTCGTGGGCCGAAGTCGTTCGGGACCTCGTGGCGATATGAGGGGAGGAGAACCCTTAGGCTCACTGGCCATGAGTCAGAGCGGTTCGCAAGCGGCGGCGTTCTTCCGAGACGTCAGCCGAAGCGGGGTGGTCTGGCTCGTCCGGGATGACGACGGAATGCCGACTCACCTCGCCGCGGACGGCACACGCAGTCTTCCGTTCTGGTCGACCTCGGCCCGCGCCCAGAGGGCAGCGAAGATCTGGGGGAATGGCCTACGTGTTGAATCCCTGTCGCTGGACAGCTGGCGCGATCGCGAATTGCCCGATTGTGGCAGGGACGGCCTCAAGATCGGCATCAACTGGAGCGGGCCACGCTTGGTCGGCTGGGACTTCACCCCCCAGGAGGTTCTCAACCGACTGGCGGTGGCTGGCTAGGTCGATTGCGCTCCGCCATCCTGGGCACGGAAGGGTTCGGAGACCGGCTCCAGCTCAGCAGCCAGTAGTCGGCAAGGGCAGTCACCGCTCCGTTCAGCCGGCCATGGCCGTCGCCACAGCGCCGTACGGACTTGGTCGCTGCGAAGAGGTCAGGTCTCGGCCGATACACCCGGCCTCAGCCGACCCACTCAACCCAGGCCGACCCGCTCGGCGGCGAACCGTCCGCCCTGCTCGACACTGCCGTTGAGGTGGTAGGTCAGATGCGCGGCGCTGTTGCGGCCGTTGCCGCAGACCGGGTCGCCGGCATTGCAGAACTCCTTGGCCTTGGAGCCGAACTGGCCGCCGGCCGAGGCGATCGTGCGACCCGACAACCGCAGCGGGTTGCCGAAGACGACGATCGCCTTGACGCGACCCGCGAGCCCGGCGGGGATGGTGCGGCCCGTGCCCAGCCGGGTCGAGATCCCCAGGGCGATGTCGGTGACGCTGCCGCCCTGCGAATAGCCGCCCAGCACGAAGGAGGTGTTGGGGCAGTTGGCCGCGGTGGACTTGACGCGGTTCGTCATGTCGGTGGCGCCGGGTCCGGCACTCGTCTGGGAGAAATTCGCCGCGTAGTCGACGGCGTACGACGACACGGTCTTCCCCGGCAGGGCGCTCTTGATGCTCCTCACCAGTGGGGTTCCCGTGATTCCGAGCCCGGGGGCTTCTCCGGTGCCCCGGGCGAAGACGACCTCGACGTCGGAGCACGGGGCTGCGGACGCCATGGAGGGCAGCAGGGTGAGGCCGGCAGCGCTGAGAGCGCCGACGCCGGCGAGGGACACGAGAGTGAGACGACGCCGTGACGCATGACGGGACATGGGGTTCCTCTTTCTCGAGCGGTGGTACGAGCGCTCAAGACGGGGGTTCGTTCTCCGAGCGCAACAACACCGTAGGAAGCGCCACGCCCCACACGTATCGGTGGAATCACCGGTCGACCACCAGTGCACCCCTGTTGGATGGACAGTCAGCAATGCCGTAGAACCGGGCCCGCGCCCGTCGGCCGCTCGTTAGCATCGGGCACAGCAAGACCACAGAGAACGGTGGTGCGCGTGGGCCATGAAGCGACTGGCAGGGATCCCGACCAACCGGACGTTCCTCCTGCGCGAGCCGAGCAACTGCCGCCCGCCCAGCCGGAGATGACGCTCGGCCTTCGTCTGTTGCGCGACGGTCCCGTCTCCGACGCCCACAACCTTCTGCTCCTCGCCTCCAGAACCCTGCGAACGACCGACGTGGCCCGCTCGCGCGAGGCGGGCGTCCAGGCCTCCCTGGCCGCCTGGTCGGCGGGCGACCGTGACGGCTACCTCGCGGCGCTCGACGAGCTCTGCCCTCCAGCCGTGCCTCCCGACGAGGAACCTCTCGCCGAGGCCGGCCACGATCCGGTCGAGGTCTTCTGGCGCGCCTACCGAGACGGCATGCACAGGGCCCTGCACGGTGACTTCGAACGCGCCAACACGCTGCTCGGCCCCGTACTGAACGTGCTGAGGGCGCAGGAGGAGGCCTCACGGCTCCTGTCCGCGGGCACGATCGCACTGATGCTGGGCGACCTCGCGACGGCACGACAGGTCCTCGGCCTCGCACTGGCCACCGCCCGCTCCGAGGCGACGCCGACGTTCCTTCCCCGCATCCTGGAACACCTCGCCTACGCCGAGCTGCGGGAGGGCAGATACCACCAGGCCCGTGTGCACGCGGAGGCCGGACTGCAGGCCGCCGCCGAGCACCCGCAGAGCAATGTGACGGCCGGACTGGCCGCGGTCCTCGCCCTGGCCGCCTCCATCGCGGGCGACCCGGCCGAGGTCGCCACGCACGCGCAGTCGGCTCTGCACATCGCCCACGCCCACGGGCCCGGCCAGGCGCGAACGCTCGCCGAGTGGGCCCGGGCCCGCGCGGACCTGGGCCACGGCAACGCCGAACACGCCGCCGCGCGACTGGCCCCGCTCGTTCATGCGGGACCGCGGCAGGGCCATTTCGGTCTGTGGATGATGGCGGTCCCCTGCTACGTCGAGGCCGCGGTTCTCGCCGGCCACGACGTGGACGCGGATGTGGAGCGCCTGATCGGCCAGTACGACCAGTGGGCTTCGCGGGGAGCGGACCCGCCGGCCCCGGCCGTTGTCCTACGCTGCCGGGCGCTGGTGGCGGGCAACGAGGAGAGCGAAGGCCTCTTCATCGCTGCCCTGGCCCGGCACGAGAAGGTCGACAGCCCCTACGAGCACGCCCGGACCCACCTCGCGTACGGGATGTGGCTGCGACGTCGACGCCGTCCCGTGGAGGCGCGTACCCAACTACGCCGTGCCGTCATGGGGTTCGACCAGTGTGGCGCCGACGCATGGACCGAGCGGGCCGACGCCGAGCTCAGATCGGCCGGAGAGGCGCCCACCGCCGTGGCCGCCTCCCGATCCGAGACGGGACCGCTGACTCAGCTCACCCCGCAGCAGCAGCGCATCGCCCACTCGGTGGCTCGGGGCGCCACCAACCGCGAAGTGGCCCGCCAGCTGTCGATCAGCACCCGTACGGTCGAGTACCACCTGCGCAACATATTCACCCAACTCGGAATCCGCTCCCGGGTGGCCCTGGCCCGTCAACTCGAACCGGATCCCCCTGCTGCCCGCACGGGCGGACAACGCCCTTGACCTACGCGACGGCGGCGAACGGCCGTACGGATTCGGTGATGCGCGCTTCCGTCGAATCCCAACACTTCGCGTCCGCCCCGGACATCCGGAGCACGCTCACGCTGCCCCCCGCTCGTGGGCTGCGCAGAACGTGCGGCTAATGGCGGACCGCCAACCTCCTGCGGGCCCACAGGAACCCGATCACGCCACCAACTGACACCAGGTACGCCGTCAGCGGCCCGTCATTCAAGGCAAGGCCCGGTAGCGCGACGACAGTGACGATCAAGAGCCATCCGCTTCCGGCCACGACGAGGTCCGCCGAGTCAGGGCGACGCCGTTCGTTCTCCACCCACTGTCCAATCCTCGAGGACCCAACTCCTGCCGTAGTTGCAGACGAGCAGGTTGAGGGGATGGTTCAGAGATCCTGGCAAAGGAGTCTGGCGAGCGAGGGAGCAAATACTCCGTGGTTGCGGTTCGGGGATATCCAGTTGGGCACTTGGCCAACGAATGACAGGGTGAGGCGCATGCCGTCGCCCACCGTCGAAGAACTCCTCCGGGAACTGCACGCCTCGCTCACGCTGCGCAAGCGTCCGGAGGACGTGGCCCAGCTCATCCAGGATCTGTATGCGGCACAGGGCACCGAAGTCGACGAGCCCACCGAGGCGGCCCTCGCCAAGGCCGCCGAACACTCGCTGCGCAACCTTTGGCACGGCTACACCTCCATGCGGGAGGATTTCGCCCGCCCGGTCGGCGCGCAGCGCCAGCTCGCCCGTGCGGCAACCCTGTTCATGGATGTGCCGGAGCTTCCGGAGAGCGCCGGTGACGATCCGGACCACATCGAAACGGTGATTCGGCGCGCGGGCGAGTCCATCGGCCGGGAGTACGGCCAGAACGACTTCGGGATGGACCGTCTCGACCGGACCGAGCGCATCGCCGCCGGCCTCGGCGAGGTCTCCAAACGCCAGTACAACAAGCGATTCCGTCTTCTGCGCCGCATGGAGTCCAAACTGGCGCGTCTGATCCACGAGCAACGCCGCCGCGAGGTGACGATGACGGGCAAGGGAGCACTCGCGCACGTACTGCCGTACGGTCTCTTCGCCGCGGACCCGGACACGGCGGCCTTCATCGCGTACATCACGGCGCGGGGCTACATGCGCAGCGTCTTCACCAACGGCCGCCAGCGCCAGGCCTACGACGAGGTGGCCGAGGCGCTGTTCCGGCGCCTGCGCGCGCGGCCCGAGCGGACCTGCTGGTCTGCGGTCGCCCATGTGCATCCCACGTCGGAGGTCCTGGCCGCCGTCTCCGACGAGGACCTCACTCAACTGCTGGTCCGGTGGAACGGCTTCCTGCGCCAGGTCGCGGACCTCTTGGAGGATGCGTGGAACCGCCATCCGCTGGAGCGCGAGACCATGATCGTGCGCCGTGGCGACGACTCATCGACGTGGAACCAAGCGGCGCAGGCGTGGAACACGGCCCGAGCTCATTGGTTCGCGATTCTGTCCGAGCTGGGCCAGGAGAAGATTCTGGACCGGCTCTGTCCGGGCAAGGTTCCCCGCCTGATGGCTGCCGATGTGGCGTACTGGCACCGGATGAGCGGTGGCGGGCTGCACCCTGACACCTACATCTGGGCAGAACTGCCGCCGCCCTGGGAAGTACTCCGGGGGGAGAAGGAATGTCCGCGTTCACTGGTCGAGGCAGTATGCGCCCGCCACCGGAGGGATCCCGTCGCCGGCGCCTGGACCGCGCCCCGGCCGACCGCTGAGGCTGTCGCCTTCCGCCGGACGCCCGAACTCGTGCACGGTGTTGCCGTGGCGGACCCTCTCGTGGCCAGTGCCCTCCGGTCGGCAGGAGTGTTCTCCGGCAACGGCAAGCGCGCAGCGGCGAGGGAGTGGCTGTGACCGCATGCTCTGGGTTGGGGTTCCGGGGGAAATAGGTTGCCCGGAACTGCAGCCTCAGCCATGATCGACACGGCGACGAGGAAGCTCTGCGGAGGAGCGCCCGGCTCTGATTCCGGGTGGACGTAGGTTCGAATCCTGCCCTCGTCGCCACTTCGCGGGATTCTGCCGCCGAGCAGCGTTCAGCCCCTGAAGCCGTCCGGCTCTCGGTATCTGCGGAACGACTTCACGGACTTCGCCGCGCTTTTCGGCCCCATGGCCATCCGAGATCGGCCAGCCCGATGTCGGCCAACTCGTCTTCGGCCGATGTGTGAGAGTTGACTCTCATACATTGTGAGAGAAGACTCTCAGGCTATGGACCGTGGCAATCGACTGGGCGATATCGAGATCACCGACCCGAAAGTCATGCGGGCGCTGGCGCACCCCGTGCGGCTCGCCATCCTCGAACGCCTTCAACGGCACGGCCCTGCGACAGCCACACAGCTGGCACCGCACGTCGGAGCGACTCCGTCGGTGACGAGCTGGCATCTGCGTCACCTGGCGGGCTTTGAACTGGTCCGCGACGCGGAGCCCGGAACGGATCGTCGCGAGCGGCGGTGGGAGGCCGCGGCCCGGGGCTTCCGTTTCGAGGTACCCGAGGACGAGGACGGCCGATCGGCGGCGCGCGTACTGTCCCGGGAAATGTTCGCTCACTCCGCCGAACTGCCGCATCGGTGGGTGGCCGAGACCGAACCCGAACTCAGCCCGGAGTGGCGCAGGCTCGCCGGGCTGGCCAACACCCGCGTAGTGGTGTCCGCTGAAGAGCTGGCGGCCATCGAAGACGCGATCGAAGGTGTCCTCGCTCCGTACGTCACCCGCGACCCGGCGAAGCGGCCGAGCGGCGCCCGCGGTGTCCGGCTCTTGCGCTATCACCTCCCGGAGAGCACCGAAGTGCAGACCGGTGAAGCCGAATGACCAGCCCACCGACATCACTTTGGCGGGACCGGCGGTTTGTTCGCCTCTGGGCCGGGCAGTCGGTGTCCCAGTTCGGCGACCGCATCTCCGAACTGGCGTTACCCCTCATTGCCGTAGCGGTTCTGCATGTCTCGGCCAATCAGGTTGCGTGGCTGACCGCGCTCGCCTGGGCGCCGAACCTCCTCGCTATCGTGCTGGGCGCCTGGGTCGATCAGAGAGTTCACAAACGCCGCCTGATGGTCCTCGCCGATCTGGCACGCGCGTGCCTGCTGCTGACCTTGCCGGCCGCATACCTGTTGGGTGCCGTGACACTCACCCATCTGTTCGTGGTGGCGCTGCTGACCGGCGCCGGAGGTGTGCTGTTCAACACCGCCTATCCGCCGTTCTTCGCCCATCTCGTGCCGCGCTCGTCGTACGTCGACGCCAACAGCAAGCTCAGCGCTAGCCGGTCGGCTTCCTACGTCGCCGGCCCTGCCGTGGGTGGTGCGCTCATCCAGGCCGTCACCGCACCCGTCGCCGTGATCGCGGACGCCCTGACCTTCCTGGTCTCCGCCGCCCTCATGACACCGATCCGAGTGGACGAAAGATCCGCTGTCAGTGATGAGCAGCCGAGTTCCTCGCTGCTGTGCCGTGCCAGGGAAGGGCTGGTCTTCATCATCCGGCACCCAGTACTGCGAGCGAGTCTGGGCTGCGCGACGACCGTCAACTTCTTCACGTTCCTGACGGGCACCGGTCTGACCGTGCTGTTCGCCGACCGAGTACTCGGCCTGTCCGCAGGGGTCATAGGGCTGGCTTTCGGTATCGGGTCGACCGGAGCTCTCCTGGGCGCGGTGATCGCCCCGACGATCTCACGATGGATCGGCCTGGGCCGATCCATCGCGGTCGGCGCCGTACTGTTCCCGGCCCCCATCGCTATTGCCTCCGCAGCGAACGGTCCGACCTGGGCCCGCGCGGGGGCTCTGGGCCTCGCGGAATTCCTCGCCGGAATCGGCGTCATGCTGTTCGACGTCAACCTCAACTCCCTGCAAACCGCGGTCATACCAGACGGCATGCGCAGTCGCGTGGCCGGCGCCTTCAGTACGGTCAACTACGGGGTACGCCCTATCGGCGCCCTCGTCGGCGGCATGCTCGCCACCGTCATCGGACTCCGGACAACCCTGATCACGGCCGCCGTCGGAGGAGCGCTGTCGCTGCTCTGGCTACTCCCGTCGCCGATACCACGCATTGGCTCTCTGGCTCACATCGAACCAGTCCTCGCTGACCTCGGCGCCGCGACAGACAGTCAACCGGCGCCTCAATAGCACGTAGGGGTGACGTCCACGGGCGACCTCCTCGACATCGACCGTCCTGATTCGGGTGGCCCCACCTTCAGCCTCTGACCCGTGGAGCGGTGTCGGCGCAGGCGAGCCCGAGAGGGCGATGCGCGGGCTGCCTCCACTCATGCCGGAAAGGAACGCTGGGCGTTCTATGCCGTTGCCCGCTGGACACGGTAGCTCCAGCGGGCGAGTGACCGGATGACGGTTTCGGCGCCGATGGGGTTGGCGCTGTGGACGAAGACCGTTCCGATCTGAAAGGGCCGCGCGTTGAAGGCCGCCTCTTCCATGAGGGTCACCACCGGCATGATGGTGTCGTCGCCGCCCAGATCGTGGTCGAGCCATAGCTCGTCGATGTAGCTGTCGCGATGCTCTTCCAGGAGCTGGATGCCTTCACGGCTGGTGCGGGCGATCGTCGTGCATCTGGGAAGCGGCCGGAGGTCGTCTATCCCGAGGACGACGGGCACTGGCGCGGTGGGGGCTTTGCTCACTGGACCATTGTCACAGCAGGCGGGCGGGCGGCGCCACGGCTGCCGCGCCTGCGCCGGTGAGGCCCGGTCGGCAGGCTCGGGAACGGTGCAGGCGATCTGGCGCCGCCGCAGGTGGGCGCGGATGGCACGGGAGTAACACGCCTTGTCGGCGCGGACCCGCTGAGGCCGGGGCCGCGGTCGGCCACCATCCGGACTCAAAACACGCCCTAGTCGCGCTTGGGCCAGGTGGGGCCCTGGTCGGTCCAGATGACACCCTTGTTGCGGCAGAGGCAGAAGGGGTGGCCGATGGGGTCGGCGTAGACGCGGAAGCCGTGGCCGTCGGGGCCGGTGGAGTCCCGCTGCAGGGTCGCGCCGAGGGCCAGGACGCGGCGCTGTTCGGCCTCGATGTCGTCGACTTCGAAGTCGAGGTGGAACTGCTTGGGGTGCTCGCTGTCGGGCCACTGCGGGGCGCGGTAGTCATCCACCTGGATGAAGGCCAGTTCGACCCCGCCGAACTGGATACCGGCCCAGTTCTCGTTACTGTCCTCCTTGACCGGGAGCCCCATCACCTCGGAGTAGAAGGCCGCCAGCTTCATCGTGTCCGGGCAGTCGATGATGAAGTCGGTTAGTCGCAGCATCCTGTGATCTTGTCATAAGATCAAATGAGCCTGACTTTGTGGCAGGCCATAGGTGGGGCACGAGGCAAGGCAACCGGGCGCCATGAATCAAGACATCCGCTACGCCTTCGGCACCGACCACTCCGCCGGTTTCTCCGGCGTCGTCGAGGTGTACAGCACCCGCACCGGCCGCTGCTTCGCCGGCACCGCGAACACCGTCTTCCCGTGAACGCAGGTGCCTGCCTTCACGGTTGCCATGCGGGGATACTCCGGCCGTGGGAAGTCGTCGTATGTCACGCTGCTCGGTTTGATGCGTGTTCCGTCCGCGTACGCGAGCACCCAGGAATTGCGGGTGACCACGGCGAAGCCGTTCTTCAGGCACGCTTTGATCTCGATGGCGGCCCACGTGTATCCGGACGCGCCGGACTCCTCGTCGGCGGACCGCCGGAAGTGGAACTTCCCCTGCTCGTACCGGAGTGCGGTCATCGCCATCGTCGCCCCGTCGGTCGTGTAGGTGAACGGCCTGCCGAACGCGCGCGGCCCTTCCGGGTCAGGGCGCGGCTTCGCGGAGGTGTTCGTGTCGGCAGCCCGTGTCGTGCCGGGCTTCGTGGTCGGCCTCGCGGTGGCGCCGTCCCCGGTGCAGCCCGTGGCCGCGGCCAGCAGTAGCGCGACGGTGACCGTGACGGTGTTGTTGGTGCTGACGCTGGTGCGCATGGTCCCCCCTGGTCGTGCGAGCCGAGGACGGCATCATCGTGTGCGCGTCGCTCGCTTCAGATCCATGTGTTCAACCTGTGACCCGGCCGCCGCCGCCGCTGACGACGCCGACGCCGACGCCGACGCCGACGCCGACGCCGACGCCGACGCCGACGCCGAGGCGGAGGCCGAGGCCCTGGGCCGGGGCGGCGGCGGGAATCGGTCGCTGGCGTGCCATCCGTCCGTGGCCGTTCATCTCCGGTGCCGTCATCCCACCCACATGACCTTTCCAGGTCGGGCACCCTGTTCGTCCGGCCCGTCCTGCCCGTCCGGCTTCGCCCCGGTATCCCTCCCGCGAGGGCCGCGCCGCCTCTACGATGATGCCGAAGGCGTGGGGGAGCGCGATGCGGCCTGGGGGACGTGGTTGGACGACAGGGCGAAGGCGAACCAACTCAACGCCGAGGCATCGGAGTTGTGGAAACAGTTCCACGGCAGGGGCGCTCCGGCGCTGGAGACCGAAGCCATCCGCTCGGCCCGGCGGGCGGTGGAGCACGCCGATCGTTCGGGCGACTCGGCTGTACGGGGAGCGTGCCGACTGACGCTCGGGGCCATGTGGTTGGAGCGGCACGGCAGAACCGGCGATCCTGCCGAACTGGCCACTGCGGAACGGCACCTCGTCGAAGCTCTCGCCCTCCTGCCGCCCCGCCATGGTGATGTACCCGGAGTGCACGCCATGATCGCGGCCGCACGGTTCCACCGCTTCCAGCGTGACGGGGACACCAGCGCCCTGGACGGGGCGATCGACGCCGGGCGGCTGGCACTCGCCACCGCCCATGAGGATGATCGGCGACTCATCGGCTGGAGATCCAACCTGGGCGCCTTTCTACAGGCACGGTTCGCGGCGACGGACGACGAGGCGGACCTTGACGAAGCCATCGAACTCGGCCGAGCCGTGGCCGGCGTGGCGCAGGGCCCGCAGAGCCCGTTGATGGTGGGCGCGTTCCTCGGCACGCTGGTCCGGCGGGTGGTCCGGAAACAGGACCAGGACGACATCGCGGAGGCCGTGAGCGTCGCGGACCGGGCGCTGGAGATGACGAAGCCCGAATTCCCGCAGCGCTGGTCCGTGCTGGGTACGGTTGTCGCCGCATTCCGCGCACAGCATCAGTTCGGCACGAGCGTGGAGAGCCGAGCCGCGCTGGACAGGGCCATCCCGTTGCAGCGCGAGTTGTGCGACACCCTGCCGGACGGCTATCCGGAGACCGCGCTGCACTGGACGAGCCTGGCCGAGTTGCTGGTGCTGCGCTGGAACGAACTCGGCGGTCGAGACGATCTCGACGAAGCCGTACGCGCCGTACGGAAGTGCGATGGCGCCGCGAGGCACGCGGCACTCGACGGGCAGGCCGCCGCGACGCGAACGCTGGTGCTGATGGAGCTCGCGAAGGCTCTGAACGCGGAGGGGGACCGGGCCGGGGCCGTCCACGCGGCGACGGAGAGCGTCGAGGCGGGCCGCTCACTGCGCTCGGCGTCCGTGGGGAACGCGCTGCTGACCGGCCGCGGACTGATGCTGGAGGCGAACAGCCTGCTCGTACGGCACGCGGTCGCCGGCGATCCGCAGGACCTGGACGCGGCATCACGATGCTTCGACGAAGCGGCCCTGCGGTGTCCGCCGGACGATCCCCAGCGGGCGATCCTCATCGGCAATGCCGCCCAGGCCCGGATCGGTGCACTCCCCGATGACGCACCCGCACCAGTTCTGGACCCGGTGATCGGACAGCTGAGGGAAGCCGTCGACGCGTGGAACGCTCTCGACGCGCGAGGCGGGACGGCGGCGCAGGCCATGGCCAATCTGGGTGCGGCCCTGGCACGGCGGTACGACGTCGGCCGTGATCCGGCGGATCTCGCCGAGGCCGTCGATCTGTGGGACGGCGTGTGCCGCCTGGACGCGGTGCCGCCACGTCAGCGCGTGAGAGTCGCCGCACTGGCGGGTGACGGGCTCATGGCGGCCGGGGATCACCGTGGAGCCGCCGAGCGTTACGCACGCGCGGTCGCGCTCCTGCCGGACGCGGCCTGGCGGGGCGCGGGCCGGACCGGAGTGGAGGCTCAGCTCACCGAGGTCAGAGGCGTCGCCTGCGACGCCGCCGCGAGCAGACTCGCGTACGACGGAGACGCCGAGGAGGCACTCCGCCTCCTGGAGACGGGGCGCGGTGTGCTGTGGACGCGAACCCTCCAACTGCGCCAGCAGACGACCGAACTGCACCGGTGGAAGCCCGAGTTGGCCGCGAGTCTCCGGGACGCGGCCAGGGCTCTCGACTCCCTGGACGACCCGCTGCTGACGGGGACGCAGGACGCGGAGGCGGCGTCCCGGCGGACCGATCGGCGTGCCGCGCTGGCGCGTGAGTACCGGCGCCTCGCCGACGAGGCGATCACCTCGGGGCACGGGGGCTTTCTCGCTCCGCCTTCCCGGGAGGAGATCCTGGCCGCCGCCGCACACGGACCTGTCGTGGTGGTCAATGTCAGCAAGTGGCGATGCGACGCACTCGTGGTGACCGCGCGGGACATCCGATGCCGCCCGCTCCCGAAGCTGTCGTCAGGGGAGACCGAACAGCGGGCCGTGGACCACCTCGCGGCGCTGACCGCGCTGGAAGAGGCCCGGGAGAACCTGGCCATCGCGCGCGCCGCCGTGTCCGTCCGTCCCGGCCTGCCCGCCGTCCGTGCCGAACACGCGGCACGGCGCGCGGTGGCCGAGGCGGCACGGACGGCGGACACCGTGGTCGACGGGACCGTGCGCTGGCTGTGGGACGCGGTCGTCGCCGACATCGTCGAGGACCCGGCCTGGCCCCTGCCGGACGACGAGGCCGCTCCGCGGCTGTGGTGGTGTCTGACGGGTGCCCTGGCGCTGCTGCCCCTGCATGCCGCCGGCCACCACGACTGCGCCGCCGAACCGCGACGCACCCTCCTGGACCGCTATACGTGCTCGACCACACCCACGGTGCTCGCACTGGCCCGCGCCCATCGGGCACAGGCCGCGGCCCCCCGGACGGCGGACGACGCACGCATGCTGATGGTCGCCCTGGCCGACGCGCCGGGACAGCCTCCGCTGCCCGAGGTGGACCGGGAACGTGAACTGCTGTGCTCGCTGCTTCCGCCGGAGCGGCGGACCGTTCTCCGGGGGGCACAGGCCGACCGGGCCTCGGTACGTGCCGCGCTGCGTGAACATCCACGGGCGCACATCAGTTGTCACGGCACGCAGTTCCTCGACTCACCGTCGGCCGGCGGTCTGTGGCTGCACGACGGCCTGTTGACCGTCACCGACATCAGTGCGGGCCTGCACGAAGGGGATTTCGCCCTGCTGTCCGCCTGCAAGACCGTCACCGGCGGACGCGGGCTGCCCGACGAGGTGATCAGCCTGGGTGCCGCACTGCACTTCACCGGTTACCGGCACGTCATCGGCACGGTGTGGTCCGTCGGGGCGCGGGCGGCGGCCGACTTCTGCGAGACCGTCTACACCCTCTTGATCGACGACAACGTCTTCGATCCCGCCGGCTCGGCACGAGCGGTCCGGCAGGCGGCCCTCGGACTCCGCGACGACTCCTCACAACCCCGGTACGGCTGGATCCCGTTCACCCACACCGGACCGTGATCCCGCGGACCGGCAGCGAAAGGCAACCACCATCACCACACCCGACGACCCGACAAACGCACTGCCGTACCAGGGGACCGTGGAGCCCGGCTACTCGAACTCCTTCGTGACGCGAGGCATTCACCATGAGGTGGTGCCCGGGGGGATCACGCTCTACGGCACATGCCCGCGCTGCGGAGCCGCCATCGAGAACTTCCTGCCCTCCGAGGTCGTGAAGAACGGCACCGTCGTCCCTGACACCTCGACGGCCGTTTCCAGCGAGTGGACCGTGATGTGTACGTGCGCCTGCGATCACCCGGGCAGACCCGAGGGCACCGACGAGGGATGCGGCGCCTATTGGCCACTGACGATGGACGGGGACGGGGACGGGGACGGGACATCGTCGTGACGATCGGATTCCGGGCTTCCAACCGCCAGGTCACGCCCGCCGACCTGCACCGGGCACGGCACCGGCAGCACGTGCTGCGGACCGAACTGCCCCGCGTGCGCGCCGCCGCACTGGCGTGGCGCAACGGCCTCGCGGCACTCCTGGCCGGCCTCGTCGGGTTCGGACTCGTCAAGGGCCGTTCGGACGTGTCGGGTCTGGACGAACACTGGGCGGCGGCCGTCGGCGCGCTGCTGCTGACAGCCCTGCTTCTGGGCGCGTCGGCCGCCGTGTGGCTCATGAGCGCCGCTCACGGACTGCCGGAGGTGGTCGCGGTCGACGGGCTGCACTCGCGGACCGCCGCCGACCACGCCGAGGCCGTGCGGTCGGCCAAGCGGCTGCGCCGGGGTATCGGCGCGACGTTCTGCTGCGCGGCGGCGCTCGTCGCCGCGGTGGGAGCGACCTGGTACGGCCCGGCGGCCGCCTCTCCCGGCGTGCGTGTCATCACCCCGAAGGGCGTTCTGTGCGGCTCCTCACTGCGGGTCGGGGCACATGGCCCGGTGCTCACCGCCCCCGACGGGAAGAGCGAACGAGCCGTGCGCATCCCCGCCACCGTGCGGGTGGGCGAGCCCTGCCTCTAGCGGCAGTTGACCTGGACCTCGGACTAATGGGCAGCCCGCCGGCGGCACCGAGAACCCCGCGACGGGCGGCGGGGGAGGGCGCCATTCCGGGTGGAAACTGGGCGGCCTCACCCATTCGAACGCCCAGGTGGAGACGGCCGTCGAACTGGTCGCTGTGCTCAACCCGTGCAGAATTGACGGGAGTTGTGAAAGGCGACAAGAATACGGCTCGCTTCGCTGTGTCTGAAGAGAGCGAAGCGACGCGAGTGACACAAGCGGCCATGTCTTCGTCGGCCATGTCTCATGGCACCCGCCCATGTCGACCGCTCGCACTCTGCCACCTCCCACACCTTGACCTTCACAGAGGCTCATCTTGTCGCGTTCGCAACAAACGAGAATTCTCACGGCCCTCGCCGTGACCGCTTTCGCCGGTGCCGTGGTCCCGCTCGTCGGCGCGAGCGCCGCGAGCGCCGCGACGTCCGGCGACTGTCAGTCCGCCACGGTCCAGTACCGCATCGTCGACGCGGACGGAAAGCCCGTGGGTGCGGACTGGTCCTCCCAGGGCGGCTTCCACCAGTGGGACAGCGTTCCCGGAACGGTGGAGGTCCGGCTGGCGCCGGGCCAGAGCGTCGGCGACGGCTGCAAGTACCCCGTCTCCCTCGCCGAATACACCACCGAGGGGCCGAACTGGTTCGTCTCCGGTCACCAGAGCCTGGTGGACAAGGCCACCGTCTACCTCACCGCCGCGGACGTCGCCGACTCGGCCGACGCGAAGCAGACCTGGCAGAAGCTCGAGGTGCGTACGCCCGACTGCTACGGCCAGATCGATCTGTACGGCGACGACATCTCGTACGACGGCAAGACCGGCGAGGGCCACGGTCCCCTGCCCTACCAGCCAGACAACGTCGCGACCCCGTTCCACCTGATAGCCGCCTGGAACGGCGGGGAGAAGGCGTGCGCCCCCGCGACGCCGGACTCGCCCACCCCGTCGCAGTCGGTTCCGGCCACGCCCGCGACCCCCTCGTCCAGTGAGCCGCCCACCGACGAGACGACGGAGCCGGCCACCCCCAAGCCGTCCAGCACGCCCTCCACGACGCCGGACGTGCCGCCGCTGACCTCGACGCCGCCCGCCACCCCGGCGCCGTCGCCGAGCGACAGCACGCCGCCGCTGGCCGAGACCGGTGCGAGCGGTCCGATCGGCCCGATCGCGGTTGGTGCGGCCCTGGTGATCGTCGCCGGAGCCGGTGCCGTGGTCATGTCCCGCCGCGCACGCCGCTCCTGACACAGGTATCCGGGGCAACCTCCGTGCCCTAGGACTCCAACGGCTCCGCCCGTACGGCATCGACGCTCACCGGCGTCGGCCCACGGGCGGAGCTGTTCCTTTTTTGTCGGCTCCTTCTGCCAGCTCTTTGTGTGTCAGCCGAAACCGATCCCGAGAAGCAGCGTGTCGATGGACGCCAGGGTGAGACCGAGCGGGATCCGGCTGACCCCGATCCCCACGCCGAGACTCTTGCGCTTCGCGAGATATCAGGGCACACCCAAGGAGAGCAGCGCCAGCAGGAGCAGCACCAAGGTCGCCCCGATCGCGGCCTCTGTGCGCCCGCAGGGGTTGGCGGCCGTGCACGAGTCCAAGGCCATCGGGGACATCAGTACCAGGAAAGCGGCCACGAGCTGGACCGGCAGCGCCACCAGTGCACCGGCCGGCGGGGCGATCCACCATTTCCCCCGGGGCTTCGCCGGTTCGGCGGCGAGGGATTCGGCGGCATACGGCGACGGTGGGGTGGACGGCTGCGTGGAGACCCGCGGTCTGGCTGGTGTGCTCATGGGCAGAGCATGACGCCCTGGTGAAGATCCCGTGAATGCCGGTCCGCCTTGGTGGCGTGAGGGTGTGATGCCGGGGCTCGGCGAAGTCGGTTTGGGTGGCGAGGCCGAGTGAAGCGGCGGAATGCCGTCGAGCTCGACGCCATTGCGGATCCGCAACACGACGTGAAGAGAGACCGGTGTCGGACTCCCGTCCTCACCCGGTGGGTTGGACGGGTTGCTCGAACGTTGTTCGGAGTACGTGATGCGGCACACATGTTCCTGCGGTGTATCCCGCGTACCAGCAACTTCGCTCGGTTCATGGCCCGTGACCGACCGTCAGGTTGTCCAATTGCGTAATTAGTACCGGGAGTTACATCTGGGGAGCTGATCTGGCTTGCTAGGGTGTTACTCGTTGGTAGCAATCCGTAGGGGGCTTCGGGGAGTCGGCGCGAGTATCGCCGCTGCTTCCCGGGCGGATTCGACCGAGACGGACGTTCTGGCAAGGGGGCCAGGCGGACGCGGCATCTGCGCGTATGTATGACGCGGCCCTCGAACTCCAGTCTTTTCGCTCACTCATCCGAACAGGTGAGACTCCTCTTATGGTTCGTTCCCTGGTCGATCTTTTAACCATGCACGCTTCCCGGCAACCCGACCGGACCGCGTACCGGTACCTCGTCACGGGCGACTGTGACGGAGAGATCCAGGACATCTCTTACGGGCGGCTCGCCGAGCGGTCCCGTGCCATCGCCGCCTGGCTGCAGGAGCGTGGTCTGGCCGGCTCCCGCGCCATGCTGCTGTATCCGCCCGGCATCGAGTTCATCTGCGGTTATCTCGGCAGTCTTTCGGCCGGGGTCGTCGCAGTACCCGGCGTGCCGCCGCACGGGCGTTCGCAGAACCACCGCGCCCTGCTCCGGATGAAGCGCCTGATCGCCGACGCGGACGCCAAGGTGATCCTGGGCGGCCGCGAGGTGATCGCGGCGCTCGCCACCATGTCGGAACACCTGCCCGAACTTGCCGAGATCACCTGCGTCGCCACCGAGGACATCCCCGACGAGGCGGCCGGTTCCTGGCATGAACCCGACCTCACCGCCGACTCGGTCGCCTTCCTCCAGTACACCTCCGGATCCACCTCCGCCCCACGCGGGGTGATGGTGACCCACGGGAATCTGCTCGACAACGAGCGGGTCATCACCGAACGGATGGGCCACACTCCGGACGTCATCGAGGAGTACGACCATGAACTCTTCGTGAGCTGGCTGCCCGTCTACCACGACATGGGTCTCATCGGCCCGGTCCTGAACGCGGCCTACCTCGGCGTGACCGCCACGCTCTTCTCCCCGCTGCACTTCCTGCAGCGGCCCGAGCGCTGGCTGGCCGCCGTCAGCCGGTACCGTCCGCACACCAGCGGCGGCCCCAACTTCGCCTACGAGCTGTGCCTGAAGCACGCTACGCCGGATCTCGTCGACGGACTCGACCTGAGCCGGTGGAGGGTCGCCTTCAACGGCGCGGAACCGGTGCGGGCCGCGACCCTGCGACGGTTCACCGAGACCTTCGGTGCCGCCGGCTTCCGCCGTGAGGCCCTGTATCCGTGCTACGGCCTGGCCGAGGCCACGTTGATCGTCACCGGCAGTTCGGTACAGGCCCCGCCCACACTCGCCACTGCCGCCGCCCTTGACGAGACCGGGCCACGGGTCACCGCCCTGGAAGCCAGGTCGATGGACGCGGCCGCGGTCGGCTCGGGCCGGCCCGGCCCCGGCATCACCCTGGTGATCGCCGACCCGGAACGGCAGGAGGAGCTCCCCGAGGGCGAGGTCGGCGAGATCTGGGTGTCGGGCGCGAGTGTCGCCAAGGGCTACTGGCGCAACGCACTCGCCACCCGGCAGACCTTCCGGGCCACGCTCGAAGGTCGCGAGGGCCGGTTCCTGCGCACCGGCGACCTCGGATTCCTGCGGGACGGCGAGCTCTTCGTCACCGGACGACTCAAGGACCTGATCGTCATCGAAGGACGCAACCACTACCCGCAGGACCTGGAACTCTCCGCCGAGATGTCCCACTGGGCGCTGCGGCCCGGCTGCACCGCCGCCTTCTCCGTGGACAACGGAGGAGAAGGAGAGCAGCCCGTCGTCGTCGCCGAGACGGCACCGGAGGCGGTGGGCGAGTCCGAGAAGATCGTCGATCTGATCCGCGGCGCCATCAGCGAGGCACACGGCCTGCCGGTACGCGACGTCGTGCTCGTCCACCCCGGCACCATCCCCAAGACGTCGAGCGGGAAGATCCAGCGCCGTGCCACCCGGGCGGCCTATCTCGACGGCACGCTCTCCCTGGTCGGCGGGCCCGCGACGAGTTGACCTCCCCCTCCGGCGGCGTGCGTGTGCGCCGTCGGAGGCTCAAGGGGGGCGTCGGGTAGGCCAGTTCCGCAACTGTCAGCCGTCAGCCGTCAGCCGTCAGCCGTCAGCCGTCAGCCGTCAGCCGTCAGCTTCCGCCCCCGCGCCTGCCGTGCGTCGAGCGCTGTGCGTCGGCGCCATCCGTCGTACGCCGCTGTCCGCGCCCGCCGCGTCAGCCGTACGGAATCCACCTGAGCCCAAGTTCACGAGGACACCAGCCCAGATGCCTGCGAACGAGTCCCCGAAGCGGTACCCCGAGATGTCCCCGACGACCTCCGAGGGCGTACGGGCCTGGTTGACGTCCGCCGTCGCGGAAGCGGCCGGGCTTGCCCCGTCGGCCGTCACGCCGGAGCGCCCGATCGCCGAATTCGGTCTGGGCTCCGTGCAGTTGGTGAGGTTGGTCGCCGGTCTGTCCGAGTGGACCGGGCGGCCCCTCGATCCGTCCGTCGTCTTCAACCACCCTACGATCGCGGGGATCGCCGAAGCCGTCTTCGACGAACGGTCCCCGGGCACGGCCGATCCGGTTCCGGCGTCGGCCTCCGTGCCGGCCGACCCGTCCGTGCGGAACGGCGACGACATCGCGATCATCTCCATGGCCTGCCGGTTCCCCGGCGGAGCCGACGACCCGGAGGCCCTGTGGCGCCTGCTGGCCGCGGGTGAGGACGCCGTGGGCGAGGTGCCCGCGGGCCGTTGGGACACGCACGGGCTCTACGACCCCGACCCGGACGCCTCCGGCAAGGCGTACACGCTGCGCGGCGGCTTCCTGTCCGGCATCGATCGTTTCGACGCGGCCTTCTTCGGGATCTCGCCGCGTGAGGCCGCGGCCATGGACCCGCAGCAACGACTGCTGCTGGAGACCGGCTGGGAGGCGATCGAGCGCGCCGGGATCGTCCCGGAGACGCTGAACGGCAGCCGGACGGGCGTCTACGTCGGCCTGTACGACAGCGGATATCTCGCCTCGGCCCCGCTGGACCGGCTCGACGGGCACGTCGGCACGGGCTCGGCGGCCAGCGTGGCGTCCGGGCGCATCGCGTACAGCCTTGGACTCCAGGGGCCGGCCGTCACGGTCGACACCGCCTGCTCCTCCTCTCTCGTGTCCCTGCACCTCGCGGCCCGGGCACTGGCCGGCGGTGAGTGCGACCTCGCGCTGGCCGGTGGCGCGACGGTTCTCGTGACACCGCGCGGGCATGTCGAGTTCAGCCGGCTGCGCGGGCTGTCGCCGTCCGGGCGGTGCAGCCCGTTCTCCGCCGACGCGGACGGTGTGGTGTGGGCCGAGGGCTGCGGGCTGGTGCTCCTCAAGCGGCTCGCGGACGCACGCCGGGACGGCGACCGGGTCCTCGCGGTCGTCAAGGGGTCGGCCATCAACCAGGACGGCCGCAGCCAGGGCCTGAGCGCGCCCAGCGGTCCCGCGCAGGAACGGGTGCTGCGCGCCGCACTCGACGACGCCGGGCTCCGGCCCGAGGACCTGGACTACGTCGAGGCGCACGGCACGGGTACGCCGCTCGGCGACCCCATCGAGGGAAGGGCGCTCGCATCGGTCTTCGGACCGGGGCGCCCGGCCGACCGGCCTCTGAGCGTCGGCTCCCTGAAGTCCAACATCGGTCACACTCAGGCCGCCGCGGGAATTGGCGGCGTCATCAAGACGGTCCTGGCCCTCGGCCACGACCGCATCCCGGCGTCCCTGAACGCGGAGACCCCGACCGAGCACGTCGACTGGGCGGACAGTGGCCTGCGTGTGCACAGCCGCACCGAGGCATGGCCACGGCGCGCCGACCGCGTACGGCGGGCCGGAGTGAGCGCGTTCGGGATCAGCGGCACCAACGCCCATGTGGTGCTGGAGGAATCCCCGGAGGACCTGACTCGACCGGCCTCGCAGCCGACCATAGTCACCGGTCCGACCATAGTCACCGGTCCGACCATAGTCACCGGTCCGGCCCTGGCCACCGGTCCGGCCCTGGCCACCGTTCCGACGCCGACCGGGGAGCCGACACCGACCACCACTCGGGCATCGACCGAAAAGCCCACCCTGTTCCCCCTGTCCGCCCGCACCCTTCCGGCTCTCCAGGGGCAGGCGGCCCGCCTGCTCGACGCGCTCGCCGCGCAACCGCGACCCGAACTGCCCGACGTGGCCGCAACGCTGACCCACCACCGCACACACTTCGAGCACCGTGCCGTCGTCCGGGCGGCCGACCATGACGAACTGCTCACCGCGCTCCGCGGCCTCGCCGAGGGGACTCCGGACCCCGACCGGGTCGTGGGCCCGCAAGAGACCCTGCCACCGGGCAAGTTGGCGTTCGTCTTCCCCGGTCAGGGCGCCCAGTGGTCCGGCATGGCCCGCGAACTCCTCGACCGATCACCGGTGTTCGTCGACGAACTCGACCGCTGTGACGCCGCATTGCGCCCGTTCACCACCTGGTCGGTGGCCGCCGTCCTGCGCGGCGACGAGGGCGCCCCCTCCCTCGAACGGGTCGACGTCGTCCAGCCCGTTCTCTTCGCCGTGATGGTCTCCCTGGCCGCGGTGTGGCGGGCCCGCGGCGTCCGCCCGGACGCCGTGATCGGACACAGCCAGGGCGAGGTCGCCGCGGCCTGCGTCGCCGGGGCGCTGAGCCTCAACGACGCCGCCGCGGTGGTCGCCCTGCGCAGCCAAGCGCTGCGGGAGGTGTCCGGCACCGGCACCATGGCCGTCGTCGCCCTGCCGCACGGCGAGGTCGAGGCGCGCCTCGCCGGCCTCGGTGGCCGGGTCTCCGTGGCCGCCGTGAACAGCGGCCGCTCGACGGTGATCGCCGGTGACGTGGACCCCCTCGACGCCCTGCTCGCCGACCTCGACCGTGAGCAGGTGTTCGTCCGCCGCCTCGACGTCGACTACGCCTCCCACAGTCCCCGGGTCGAGCCACTGCGCGCGACGATCCTCGACGAACTCGACGGCGTCACCACCTCCCCGACCACAGTCGCCTGGTACTCCACGGTCACCGGCGAGCCGGTCACCCAGGAGCTGGAGGCCGACTACTGGTACACGAACCTGCGTGAACCCGTGCGCTTCGCGCCCACCGTGGAACGCATGGCGGCCGACGGCTACCGCCACTTCGTCGAACTCAGCCCCCACCCCTCCCTCGTCACCGCCCTGCGCACGGTCGCCGAGGAGCACGGCCACGAGGACCTGGTCGCCGTCGGGTCACTGCGCCGCGACGAGGACGGACCCGCCTGTCTGGACCGGGCCGCCGCCGAACTCCACGTCCACGGACGGCGGATCGACTGGCACCGAGTCGTTCCCGACGCGGAAGCGGCCGAACTGCCCACGTACGCCTGGGACCTCCATTCCTATTGGATCGAGTCCGACCCCGGGTCCGGCGCCGTGGCCTCCGGCCTCTTCGACCGTGCCGCGCACCCGTTGCTGGGCGTTCATCTGCAGTCGGCCGACGAGACCCGCTGGACCTTCCGCAACGAATGGTCCCCGGCCACGGCCGACTGGCTGCCCGACCACACCGTCTTCGGGCGGACCGTGGTGTCGGGCACGACCATGATGGAGCTGTGCCGCGCCGCGCTCGCCGTGGCCCGCCCGGACGATCCCGGCGACGTGACGGATCTGCTCCTGCTCGCGCCCCTCGTACTGCCCAGGACCGGCACGGTCGAGGTGTCCGTCGAAGTCGTCACCGCGGGCGCCGCGCCGGAGGTCACCGTGTACAGCCGCCCGCGCGGCGGCGACGCCCCGGGCTGGACTCTTCACGCCACCGCTTCGGCGTCCGCCCCCGCCCCGGTGACGGGGGAGGCGCCACCGGTGTGGCCCGAGGCCGCCGAGTCGGTCTGGAGCGCGGAGACGTACGAACGGCTGGCCGCGCTCGGTCTCGGTTACGGCCCGTCCTTCCAGGGCGTCCGGTCGGCGGTCACGACCACCGCCGACGGCGAGCTGCTGGCCCGGCTGTCGCTGCCCGCCGTGGCCCGCGCCACGACCAATCCCTACCCCCTCCACCCGGCACTGCTGGATGCCGCACTGCACGTGGCCGCGGCACTGGATGCGTCCGACGAGCGGGTGCTGCTGCCGGTCGCGGTGGGCCGCTGCGTCCTGCCGCCCGGCGGTGCGGGCGACCTCACGGCGCTGGTACGGCGGACGGGCGGCTCGGCGACGGACCGTACCCTCGACGTGACCCTGTGGGATGCCGACGGCCTCCTGGCGGGCCGGCTGGAGGACGTACGACTGCGGGCCGCCGACAGGGCGGACCTGAACGCCGTCTCGGAGAACGGCCGTCACCTGTACGAAGTGGCGTGGACGGCCCCGACCGAACTGCCCCCGGCGGAACAGCCTGCCGCCTGGGCCGTCCACGGCGACCCCTCGGACCCGGACGTCGCGGCCACCCTGCGGGGCCTGGCGACGGCAGGCGTCCAGGTGCGCGAAACGGGCGCGGACATCGCCGTACGATTCTGGCCGCGTCCGGCGCCCGATCTCGAACCGGCAGCTGCCGCACACGAGTTGGCCGCCCAGGCGCTGGCCGAACTGCGCGACCTGATCGCTCTCGCGGAGGAACGGCTGCCCGCCCGTACCCTCTGGGTGACCCGGGGCGCGGTCGCGGCCGGTGCCGGGGACACCGTGCCCGGCCTGGCCCAGTCGGTGCTGTGGGGCCTCGCCCGCAGTGCCCGCGCCGAACATCCGCACCTCGGGCTGACCCTGCTCGACCTCGACCTCGACTCCGACGTCGGGAGCTCCGATCCCGCGGACGCTCTGACGGCAGCCGTCGTCCACACCGACGAGCCCGAACTCGCCTTCAGAGACGGTTCCTTGCTCGTACCGAGGCTCGTGCGGGCCCGCCCGTCCGGCGCTCCCCGGACCCCGGACCTCGCCGGCCGCGATGTCCTGGCGCCCACCGACGGCACCGTGCTGATCACCGGCGGACTCGGGGCCGTCGGCCGGCACATCGCCAGGCTTCTCGCCGAACGAGGCGTCCCCCGGCTGGTTCTGACCTCGCGGCGGGGGCCGTCGGACCCGCGTGCCGCCGAGGTCACCGCCGAACTGGCCTCGCTCGGAACCGAGATCGAGATCGCGGAGTGCGATGTCGCGGACGCCGCCGCCCTGGCCGGCGTACTCGCCCGGATCGGCGAAGAGTCGCCGCTGCGCGGTGTCGTCCACTGCGCCGGAATCCTGGACGACGGGGTGGTCGCCGACCTGACGCCCGAACGCCTCGCCCAGGTGCTGCGCCCCAAGGTGGACGGCGCCGCCCATCTGCACCGGCTCACAGCGGACACCCCGCTCGACCTGTTCCTGCTGATCTCCTCGGCCGCCGGCGTACTCGGCAACCCGGGCCAGGGCAACTACGCGGCGGCCAACGTCTTCCTCGACCAACTGGCACACCACCGGCGGGCCTTGGGCCTCCCAGCCGTCTCGGTCTCCTTCGGTGCGTGGGCGGGCGAGGGTCTCGCCGCGGAAAACGCCGACCTCGACCGCATGGCCCGGCTGGGCCACCGCTCCCTCACCCCCGACCAGGGCCGCGAACTCGTGGAACTCGCCCTGCGCCGGGGCGCACCCCACCTGATCGCCTCGGCCCTGGACCTGCCCCGCCTGCGCACGACCACGGCCGCCATGGACGACGGTTCGGCGGCCCTGTGGCGCTCGCTGCTGCCCGCGCGCCGCACCGGTCAGGAGGCCGGCGCCGGTCTGGCGGAACGGCTCGCCCGGCTCCCGGAGGCCGACCGCGCCGCCCGCGTCCTGGCCCTGGTCCGTGAGGAGGCGTCCCGGGCGCTCGGCCTGCCCTCGGTGGAGTCCGTCCGCCCCGATCAGCCACTGCGCGAACTCGGCATGGACTCGGTCACGGCGGTCGAGCTCCGCAACCGCATCGGCACCAGGATCGGCGCCCGGCTCCCCGCGACCCTGCTCTTCGACCATCCCACCGCGGCCCGCCTCTCCGCCCATCTGCTGGCCACCGCACTCGACACGGACGGCCGCACCACGCGACGCGGGGCACCCGAGCCGCGGTCCCACCGCACCACGTCGGCGGCGTCGGACGAGCCGCTGGCCCTGGTGGCCATGGCCTGCCGTCTGCCCGGCGGCGTGAACGACCCCGAGGGACTCTGGCGTCTCGTCGCCGAGGGCCGCGACGCGGTGGGTCCGTTCCCGGCGGACCGCTGGGACCTGGAGTCGCTGTACGACCCCGACCCGGAGGCCCTGGGCACGTCGTACGCACGGGAGGGCGGCTTCCTCGACGACCTGGAGTCCTTCGACGCGGGCTTCTTCGGCATCACGCCGAAGGAGGCGGCGGCCATGGACCCGCAGCAGCGTGTGCTGCTGGAGACGGCATGGGAGGCACTGGAGCGCGCCGGGATCGTCCCGGGCGAGCTGGCGGGCACCAGCACCGGCGTGTACGTGGGCATGTTCGGCAGCGACTACCTCGCGGGCACCCGGCTCGACGAACTGGACGGCTACGTCGGCACCGGGTCGGCGCCGAGCGTGGCCTCGGGCCGGCTCGCATACACGCTGGGCCTGAACGGACCGGCACTGACGGTGGACACCGCGTGCTCGTCCTCCCTGGTCGCGGTCCACCTCGCGGCACAGGCGCTCCGGTCGGGCGAGTGCGACCTGGCGCTCGCCGGCGGGGTGACGCTGATGGTGACGCCGGGGACCTTCGTCGAGTTCAGCCGTCTGCGGGGGCTGTCCCCGACCGGGCGGTGCCGCTCCTTCTCCGACGACGCCGACGGTGCCATCTGGGCCGAAGGTGCCGGCATGGTCGTACTGAAACGACTGTCCGACGCCCGGCGCGACGGCGACGAGGTACTGGCCGTGCTGCGCGGCACGGCCGTGAACCAGGACGGCCGCAGCCAGGGCCTTTCGGCGCCGAACGGTCCGGCCCAGGAACAGGTGATCCGGCGGGCCCTGGAACTGTCCGCTCTCGACCCCGCCGACATCGACTACGTCGAGGCGCACGGGACCGGCACCACGCTCGGCGACCCGATCGAGGCGAACGCCCTCGCCGAGGTCTTCGGCACCTCACGTCCCGAGGGCCGCCCGCTGTATCTCGGCTCTCTCAAGTCCAACATCGGTCACGCGCAGGCTGCTTCGGGTGTGGCCGGTCTGATCAAGGTCGTACAGTCCCTGCGCCACCAGTCCCTGCCGCGCACGCTGCACGCCGGCACGCCCAGCCGTCATGTCGACTGGGACGACAGCGGGTTGCACCTGCTGCGGGAGACGGTCACCTGGCCCGCCTCGGGCGGACGCGTGCGGCGGGCTGGTCTGAGCGCCTTCGGGATCAGCGGAACCAACGCGCACCTGATCGTGGAGGAGGCCGAGCCCTCCGTCGTAGCGCCGGAGAGCGAAACGGCGCCGGGCGCACGGCTGTTCGTGCTGTCCGGGCGTGGCGAGGCCGCCGTGCGGGGGCAGGCCGCGCGGCTGGCCCGGCACCTGGACGAGGACGTCGACCTGCCCGACATCGCCCACACCCTGGCCCGACACCGCAGCCACTTCGAACACCGAGCGGCGATCGTGACCGGCGACCGGGACGAACTGCGTTCCCGGCTCGACGCGTTGGCCATCGGACGGACACCGCTGGCCCCGCCCCGTGTGGAGCACACGGGCAAGGTGGCCTTCGTCTTCGCCGGACACGGCGGACAACGGCCGGGCATGGGAATGGAGTTGGCGGCCGAGTCACCGGCGTTCCGTGAGGAGCTGGCCCGTATCGACGACGCGGTGCGCCGTCAGGTCGGCTGGTCGGTCCTCGACGTGCTGCGCGCTCCGGAGGAGTTCGCCCCGCTCGACCGCACCGAGTACCTGCAACCCGTGCTGTTCGCGGTCAACGCGGCCCTGTCCGCCGCCTGGCGTGCGCTCGGTGTCCGCCCGGACGCCGTGACCGGGCACAGCCTCGGCGAGATCGCCGCCGCGTACAGCGCGGGCTCTCTGGCTCTGGACGACGCCGTGTCCGTGGTGACCGGGCGCGCCCGAGCGGTCGCCCCGCTGGTCGGACAGGGCGGCATGCTGTCCCTCGAGCTGTCGCGCACGGAGGCCGAGAAGGAGCTCGCGCCCTACGCCGACCGGCTGTTCGTCGCAGCGGTCAACAGCGCGCATTCCACGGCCGTCTCCGGCGACACCGAGGCACTGGCCGAACTGCGCGCGCACCTCGAAGCGCGGGACATCCCGGTACGGCGGCTGTCGACACCGTTCGCCTCCCACACCCCCTTGATGGACCCGGTTCGCGCGGACCTGCTGAACCACCTCGCCGGCATCCGGGGAACACGGACGCCGACCCCGCTCTACTCGACGGTGCTGGCCGAACCAGTGCCCGGCGACCGGTTGGACGCCGACCACTGGTACGCGAACCTGGCACGGCCCGTCCGATTCGCCGACACGATCCGGCGGATGCTGGACGACGGCTACCGCTACTTCATCGAGCTGAGCCCGCATCCCACGCTCACCGCGTCGATCGAAGCGGTGGCGGCCGAAGCGGGAATCGACGCGGTCACGGTCGGCTCGCTGAGCCGTGAGCGGGAGGGACGGGGCGTACTGCTGGGCCGGCTGGGGGAGTTGTACGAGGCCGGGCACACCCCCGACTGGCTGGCGCTGTTCCCTCAGGGCCGCCGGGTCGACCTGCCCACGTACGCCTTCGCCCGCGAACGCCACTGGCGCGCGCCCGTCCTGGCCTCCCGGACCGCCAGTGGATCACCCCTGCTCGGCACGCATGTCGAGGCCAGCGACACACCCGGCCGGCACATCTTCCAGAGTGACATCGACCTGCGCGACAGCCGCTTCGCCTACCTCACCGACCACCGGGTCACCGGCGAGGTCTGGATGCCCGGCGCCGCCTTCCTCGACCTGGCGCTCGAGGCCGCTTCCGCGCTGGAGGAAAGCTCCCAGATACGACTGGCCGACGTGAGGTTCGTGCGGCCCCTGGCTCTCGACGCGCAGAGGCCCGTACGGCTGCAACTGGTACTGCGGCCCGCCGGGGACGACGGCTCACGGGACTTCACCATCTCCTCCGCGGCCACCGGGGAGCCGCGCGCGGTCTGGGAGCGGCATGTCACCGGCCGGGTCGTCGACGGCGCCGCCGAACCGACGGTCGCGCCCGACTCCGACGGGGAACTGGCCGCGTTGCGCGACCGGTGCCAGGAGGAAGCCGACCTGTCCGCCGTCTACGCGGGACTCGCGGGCCTCGGCATCGAGTACGGCCCCGCCTTCCGGCTCCTGGAGCAGGGCCGGCGCACGGACACCGACGCGGTCGGCCGACTCACCCGGCAGCCCGCCGCCGGTCATCTGCTGCACCCCGCGGTCCTCGACGCCGCCTTCCACACCGCGGCCCTGCCGGCCGACGCGCCCGCGGGCCGGGCCTTCGTGCCCGCCGGTGTCGGACGGCTGCGTCACACCGGCCTGCGCTCCGCGCCCGCGTGGGCGACCTGCCGGCTGCGCTCCGTGGACGGCGACACCGCTCTCCTGGACGTGCGGCTCTGGGACGAGAAGGAGCAACTTGTCCTGGAGGCGCTGGAGTTCGAACTCACCGCGCTCTCACCGCTGGACGGCGCACTCTTCGAGACGCGCTGGCAGCCGCGCCCGGCCGCACAGGACCGGCCTGCCGACGGCCGCTGGCTCGTCCTCGCCGACGAGACCGGGGTTGCCGACGCACTCGCGGAGCGGCTGGCTGCGGCCGACGTGCCTCATGTGATCGCCCGCAGGGGCGTGGTGTTCGGAGCCGAGAGCCCCGATCGCTATGTCCTCGATCCCGCAGATCCACGGCAGTTGGCCCGCCTGTTCGACGAGGCCTTCTCCGACGGGCCGCCGGCGCGGGTGGTGCAGCTCTCGGCACTCGACGCGCCGGCTGTCGCCGACGCCGCCACGGCCGAAGAAGCCGCGCGGTGCTGCACCTTGAGCACCCTGTACCTCGTACGGGCGCTCGCCGACCGGCCCCGGAGCCGCGCCCCGCGCCTGTTCGTGGTCGTGCGGGGCAGCCAGGCCGCCGGTGACAGCGCACAGGTGACGCACCCTCAGCAAGCCCTCGCCTGGGGCTTCGGACTGTCGGTGGCCCAGGAGTACCCGGAGCTGTCGACCACGCTGATCGACCTGCCGGCCATGAACGGCGACGACGCCTTGTGGACACAGCTCCGGCACGCGGACGACGAACGCCTCGTCGCGCTGCGCGAATCGGGCCGACTGGTGCCACGACTGGCCCGCACGCGCCCGGACGGCAGCGGTCACGACGGCGTCAGCGCCGACGGCACGCACGACGGGATCAGCGGTGTCCGCACGCACGACGGGATCAGCGGTGACGGCGTGCACCTGATCACGGGCGGTCTGGGCGGCCTCGGCCGCGTGGTCGCCGAGCGGCTGGTCCGCAGGGGCGCCCGCCGAATTGCCCTGCTGAGCCGGGGCGGACCCGACGCGGCCACGCAGGGCTGGATCGAAGAGATCCGGGCACGCGGTGTCACCGTCCATCTCGCCCGCGCCGACGTCGCCGACCGCACCTCGCTGACGGCCGCCCTGGACACCGTACGAAGTGAGAACGGACCGATATCCACCGTCGTTCACGCGGCGGGCGTCCTCGACGACGCCACGGTGGCGAACCTGACCGACGAACGCGTCCTGCGCGTGCTCGCCCCCAAGGTCCTCGGCACCACCCTGCTCACCGAACTGGCCCCGGAGGCCGAGAGGTTCGTCCTCTTCGCCTCGGCGGCAGGCGTCCTCGGCTCGGCGGGCCAGAGCCCGTACGCCGCGGCGAACGCCTACCTCGACGCCTGGGCACACCACCTCTCCCTCAGCGGCCGCCGCGCGCTGAGCCTGGACTGGGGCGCCTGGGCGGGGGTCGGCATGGTCGCCGGTTCCGGTACCCGGGCCGCGGAGACCAGCCGTTCGGGTCTGGTCGCCTTCACCCCGGCGGAAGGCGGCGACCTGTTCGAGCGGGTGCTCACCACCTCCCGCCGCCAGCTCGCCCCCCTCGCCCTGGACCTGGCGGCGCTGGAGCTCGACCCGGACGCGGCCCGCACCCGCCCGATCCTGGCAGACCTGATCACCGTCGCCACGGGCCCCGCGAGCACGGACGACCTCGTCGCCCGGGTGTTCGCGGCGACGACGGACCAGGACCGCGCCGCACGGCTCGAAGCGTATGTACGGGTCAAGGTCGGCCAGGTCTCCGGCGGTGTCGTGGAGGTGTCCGCGACCACGGCCCTCAAGGAACTGGGCCTGGACTCCCTCATGCTGGTCCGGCTGCGCAACGCCTTCACCCGCGAGCTGGGCGCCGAACTCCCGGCCGCCGCCGTCTTCTCGGCGTCCGACATCCGGGGCCTCGCGCTGGCCCTGGGCGAGGTGCTGCCCGAACGCGACACCGCTCCACGCAAGGAGGAGCCACAGCCCGACGTCACCTCCGAAGTGCCCGAGAGCGAGCTGCGGCCCGCGACCCGCGACGTCGTACGGCTGTTGCGCAGCGCCCAGCCCGGCATGCCGGACGCGGCACACGCCGTCGGCCTGGCCGTCCGGCTCACCGCACCCACCACCCGCGAGGCTCTCACCGACATCGTCACCCGGATCGCCGGGCGGCACGCGGCCCTGCGCACGGCGGTCGACGGCGGCGACGGACGGAGCCGACAGCTCCGTGTGGAGCGGGAGTCGAGCGATGCGCTGCTGCGCTGGACGGACGTGCCTGACGATGCCGAACCGGACGCCGACGCACGGCTGTCCCGACTGCTGGAGACTCCGTTCGACCTGGCGAGAGCGCCCTTGTGGCGGTTCGAACTGGTCGACGCCGGCGCGCGGGGCCAGACCCTGGTGTTCGGCGCGCACCACGCGGTGAGCGATCTGCAGTCGCTGCTGCTCGTGGCGGGGGAGATCGACGCCGAACTCTCCGGTACCTCGCTCGGCGACGCCGTCACCAACCGTGACATCGACCTGCTCATCGAGGCCCAGCGAGGCGGTGACGGCTCCGGCGCCGCCGACACCGATTGGCGCGAGGCCTTCCACGGCAGCGAGCGTCTCGACCTGACGCTCGCCCGGACCCGCCCGGCGACGCGTTCGTACCGGGCCGGGAGCGTGACCGTCGCGATCCCCGACGGGCTGATGAAGCGGGTGTCGGCGGCCGCGAGCGCGCTCGCTGTCACCCCCGCCGCCTTCTGCCTCGGCACCCTGACCGTGCTGCTGGCCAGGATGCGTGAACGGGAGCGCTTCGTGCTCGCCGTGCCCGTCGACACGCGCATCCACGCCGACGCGTACGACGCCGTGGGCTTCTTCGGCGTACCGGTGCCGTTCCCGGCACAGGCGGCAGCGGGGGAGCGGATCGAGGAGGTACTGCGTCGAACGGACGCGCGCCTGGACCGGGTTCTCGCGAAGGGCGCCATGTTCACGGACGTGCTGGCGACCCTGGCCAGACAGGGACTGCACCGGGCGAACGCCCCGCTCGTGGAGGTGTACTTCAACTACGTACGCTCCTCGGCGGCCAACCTCGGCCGACTGGAGGTGCTGCCGGCCGGAACGGGATACTCCGACCTCGACCTCATGGTCACCATGACCCCGGACGCGGGCCGTATCCGGCTCGACCACAGTCTCGACATCCTGGACGCGGCGACCACCACCGAACTGGCTGAGAATTTCCTGCGGCTGCTCGCGGTGACGGCCGACGACCCGACGGCGGCGGTCCGTACGACGGCACCCGCGGCCGAGCCGGACGCCATGGCGCACCCGCGCCGCTCGCTCGCCCTCGCCGCCACCTTCGCGCTCGGCAATCTGCCGCTGCTGTGCGAGGCGGCGATGGAGGACGACGCCCGGGAGAGGGCGGGGGAGCGAGGGCGGGACGAGTCTCCGACGGTGGCGGAAGCGCCGTACCACCAGGTGCTCGCCGCCTTGCGTGATCCCTCGGGTGTCTTCGCCGATCCGGCGACAGCGGTGGGTGTGGTGCTGCTGCGGGCCGTGGACCTGGAACGGTTCGGACCGGTCACCGACGCCGTCCTGGCCGAACTGCGCACCGCCTACCCGGCCGCGCTACGGGCTCTGTCCGAACGCACCCGCAGACCACTGATCGTCGGCATCCTGCCCTCGGCGCGGCACGACGACCGCTTCGCGCGTTGGGAGAACGACCTCGTCGCCGAACTGGCCGACGCGACCGGCATCGCCGTACTCGCCGCGGACGACTGGACGCGCCAACACGCCGTGGCGGAGCGCTTCGACGGACGGACCGAGCGGCTGGCTCATCTCCCGTTCACCCCGCGATTCCAGGCGGCGATCGCCCTGTATCTGGCCCAGGTGGTACGAGCGGTCCTGCGTCCGGCGCCGAAGGTGATCGCGGTGGACGGGGACGAGACCCTGTGGGGCGGGGTCGCCGGGGAGCTCGGCCCCGAGTCGGTGGATCTGACGGGCCCGCGCGCTCAGTTGGCACGGACGCTGCTGCGGTGGCGTTCCGCGGGCGCGCTGCTGGCCCTGGTCAGCAACAACGACGAGGACACCGTACGAGCCGTCCTGGACCGTCCGGACAGCACGCTGAAGGCGGAACACTTCAGCGTGCTGTCCGCCGGCTGGGGCCCCAAGCCGGACCGGCTCACGGAGGTGGCGCGCACCCTCAACCTGGGGCTGGACAGCTTCCTGTTCCTCGACGACAACCCGGTCGAGATCGGGGGAGTGCGCTCGGTGCTGCCCGAGGTGCTGTCGGTGACCTGTCCCCCGGCGGCCGAACTGGACGACTTCCTGCGCCGGTTGTGGCCGCTCGTTCCGGCGGCGGCGACGGCCGAGGACGAGCTGCGGGCCGGGTTCTACGCGCAGGAGCGCGAGCGGGACGCGGTGCGTGAGCAGGCCGGATTCGAGGAGTTTCTCGCCCAGTTGGAGCTGGAGGTCGGCATCCGGGCCTTGTCCGACGCCGACGTCGAGCGGGCCGAACAACTCGTACGCCGCACCAATCAGTTCACCCTCCATCCCCGCTCCGCCGACGGTGGCGATCTCGCGCGGTGGCGGGAGCACGGCGAGGTCTGGACGGCCGCGGCACGGGACCGCTTTGGCGACTACGGCCAGATCGGCCTGCTCGCCCTGCGCGCGGACGGCGATCAACTCGACGTTCTCGACTGGAAGATGAGCTGCCGCGCGCTCGGCCGGGGCGTCGAGGAACGGCTGTTGTGCCGGCTGGCCGACCACGCCGACCGGCTGGGCTGCGTGAAGGTCCGGCTGACGGCCGAGCGCACCGGCCGCAACGTACCGGCACGGCGTCTGCTGGCCGCGCTCGGCGGCGGCGACCAGGAAGACGAGCAACTGGAGGTCGTGGTGACGCCGGAACAACTGCGGGCCTTCCGCTCCTGGCGCCGGCAGTGAGCGGGCGGGCGCTCCGGCGGGCGGAGGCAGTGCGGAAATGGACAGTGCACACGGGGAAGGTCTGTTATGCGTGATGTGAACGAGGACGCGTCGCCGTCCGCCGGACAGCGGGCGACCGCCGAGGCGATCGAGCGGGGTGACGGAGGGCTGAGCGTGGAGGCCCTGCTGGCCAGGATCGCCCAGGCGGCCCCGGCACCCACGGTGACGAGGTCCGGCACGGATCCGAATGCGGGGGCCGAGGGGGACACCGCCGCGTCGAGCGCCGGGGAGGACCCCGCCCCGGACGCTGGTAGCACGGCCGCGTCCCTGACGGACACCAAGCCGTTTGCTGGTGCTGGAGCGGTGGCAGGTGTGGGCGCCGGCGGCGTCACCGCTACCGCGATGGACCGCGTCACCGCTACCGCGATGGACCGCGTCACCGCTACCGCGATGGACCGCGTCACCGCTACCGCGATGGGCCGCGACGCCGGTACCGCGAAGGATCGCGACCCCGGCACCGCGAAGGACCGTAACGCCGACGTCCTGACCACCCCTGCCACCTCCCCCGCCGGCCCCGACGCGGACGGCCTGGCCGTCGTCGTGGCCGCGGCGGCCGCTCGCTTCGTCCCCGGAGGGCAGCTCTCGCCCGACACCGACTTCTTCGACGCCGGTGGCACCTCCGTAGGCGCCGTGGAACTCGCCGCGGCGCTGGAGGAAGAGCTGGGCATGGAGATCGACCTCGACGAGGTGTTCGCCGACGCCCGGCCACGCAGTCTCGCCCGGCGCTGGCTGGCCGCCGCAGGTGCCACGGCGGTCGTCGCGGACCCGAGTGTGCCGGCGAGCCTGGCGCCCCCGGCGGACGAACGGACCCCGGCCTCGGCGACCCTGGTCCCGGCGACCCCGGCCCCGGCGAGCAACGCGATCGGCGCGATCAGGGTCGCCCCCAGGGCGACGGTCACGGCTCGGACCACCGGTGGCGACACGTCGTACGCCACGGCCCGGCCAGAAGACCTCGACCAGATCCTGGCCGACCTCTCCCTGGCCGACCGCCTTCCCTGGACCGGCTCGCCCGAGCCCGCGCCGCCCCGTCGGATCCTGCTCACCGGTGCCACCGGCTTCCTCGGCAGCCATCTGCTTCTCGACCTGCTCAGGCACAGCGACGCACATGTCCACTGCCTCGTTCGCGCGGCCGACGAGGAGACCGCCATGGCGCGCCTCGCCGAGTCGCTGAAGAGCCATCGGCTGCCCTGGTCGTCGGAGATCCGCCGCCGGGTGACGGTGCTTCCCGGTGACATCAGGCGACCGCGGCTCGGCCTGTCCGACGACGTCTGGCACAAGCTCGCCAACGAACTGGACAGCGTCGTGGGCGTGGCGGCGGCCGTGGACTTCCTGCGCGGCTACCAGTCGCTGCGGCAGAGCAATGTCATCGGCGCGCTGACTCTCGCGGAACTGGCGGCGACCGGCCCACCCAAACCGCTGCACCACATCTCCTCGATCGCGGTCTTCAACGAGGTCGGCATCACCTCCATGGGCGAGGACGACCCGCTCGCCCACGCCGACCGCCTCGTCGCGGGCTACGACCAGACGAAATGGGCCGCCGAGGTCGCCCTGCGGCGGGCCCGCGACCACGGTCTGATCGTCACCGCGATGCGCCCGGGAGGCATCGGAGGCCACACCCGGACGGGCGCGCACAACCCGCAGGACCTCAGCAGCGGCCTCATCGCGGCCTTCGGGCGCTTCCGTACCGTGCCCGCCTTCCACTGTCTGAACGCGGCCCCGGTGGACTGGGTGAGCCGGGTCGCGGCCGCCGTCATCTGCGAACCCGACGCCTGGGGGTTCGACTACAACCTGACCGGCGTGCCCAACACCCTGGACGACGTCGTACGGGACATGGCGTTCGGCGGGATGCATGTGCGCGTACAGGACTGGGACGAATGGCGCACCGACGTCCTGGCCCGCCTGGAGGCCGAACCGGTACCCGAACTCGACTTCCTGACAAGGGTGTTGCGAAGCCCCACCGCCCTCAAGCTGTGCGAGGCGACCCTGAAGGGGCCGGCGGCGTCGGGCGAACGTACCGCGGCCCTCGTCGAAGCGCTGGGGTTGAGTCCCGCCTCCCGCTACGACGCCCAGGCTCAACTCAGGACGTTCGAAAGCCTCGCCCAGGACGGCCTGGCCCGGCTTCCCCACAAGGACGACCAGCCCTACCTGTGGTTCTCCGAGACGACCGAGGGGGCCGTGGGCCCGGTCGGCGCCGCCACGGACACCCCCTGCTCGATGGCGCTCACCCTCTCCATCGCGAGCATGTATCAACTGGTGAAGGAGCGCCGGGTGGACGTGAGCGGCGAGTTGGTGTGCGCCGCGGTCCATCCCGCGGCGCTGCTCGTGGAACGCGGCGACGTCTGGATCCGCCCCGAGGAGGGCATCCCGCAGCGGCACGGGATGCGCCACCAACTCCTGCGCTACCGACTGACGTTGCGCGACGCCGACGGAGGCCGTTGGTGGCTCGAGGGGCACAAGTACGCCCGCGCCCGCCGTGACGTGTGGCGGCAGACCCGCGCGCTCAGCGTCGAGATCGGCCGTGAGGGCGAACCGGCATGCCTCGCGGGCGAACTCGTTGTACCCGCGGACACCTATGTGCGCGACCAGATCGACGGCATCAAGGTCGACCCGCGCCTGACCGGGCGGGAGAAGCGCGCCGCCAAACTGACCTGGCTCGCCTGGTTCGGCGTGGAGATGGGCCGCGGCCTGCTCGGCCCGTTCGCCCGTGCCACCGCGGACCTCCTCGACCTGCGCCGCACCCCGACCCCCTCGGAGCGCCACCGATGATCCTCAGAAGCGCCAACTCCCGTACCAGGCCGACGATCCGCAAGGTCAGGACCGGCACGGCCCTGCGTCCGCTGCGCCATCGCCTCGACCCGTCGCGCGTCGAGGAGATCCCTTTCCGTGCCGGGGACGGCGTACGACTCGGTCTCACCCGGATCGACAGCGGAGAGCGGGACCGGCCCGCCGTGCTGCTCCTGCACGGCCACACCGCGTCCGCCGACATGTTCCTGCTCCCGGAGACCCGCAACCTGGTCGACGTCCTGCTCGACGACGGCTACGAGCCCTGGCTGCTCGACTGGCGGGGCAGTTGCCGACTGCCCTACAACGAGACCGGCCAGAGGTACACCTACGACGACGTCGCCCTCCACGACATCCCCGACGCCGTCTCCCGTATCCGCGAACGCATCGGCGACCGCCCGCTGTTCGTGGTCGCCCACTGCATCGGCTCCCTCGCCCTGTCCCTGAGCATGACGGCGGGACTGGTGCCCGGGCTCGCGGGCGTCGTCTCCCAGGGCGTGTTCCTGACGCCCAAGCTCGCCGGACGCACCTCGCTGCGGATGACGGTGGCGGGCGAGCTGCTGAAGAGCCGGATCGACCACATCCCGGTCGACTTCCGCAAGGTGGGCCTCCGGTCGAGGTACACGCCCCTGTTCGCGCTGGCCTCGCGCGGGGCGGCCTGCCCGGACCCGACCTGCCAGATCCTCCACAACTCGGCCTGGGGCTCGGGCGCTTCGCTGTTCCTGCACGAGAACCTGTCCGAGACCACCCACGACCGGCTCGCCGAACTGCTCGGTCCCGCGCCGCTGTGGATCCTGCCGCACCTGCGCCGTATCGAACTGGCCCGCAGCGTCGTCCGCTGGCACGACACCGACCACCGCTACCGGGCACTGCCGCCCAACGCCCTCGACGCCGCCGGCCGCATCGACGCCCCCGTGCTGCTGCTCGCCGGAAGCGAGAACGGTCTGTGGCTGGACTCGCAGCGGCTCTGTCATGAGGTGCTGGCACACCGCCAGCCGCAGCTCGACGTGTCGTACACCGAGATCCCCGCCTACGGCCACCTCGACACGTTCCTGGGCCGGGGCGCGGCTCTCGACGTCTTCGGCCACATCCTCGAATTCCTCGGCGAACGACGGTGACGGCGGGCCCCCTCGCCCGTTACCGTACCGACCAGTAACCAGACCGCACCCAGGAGGCCCCATGCCGCAGCTCGAAGTCGACGGCGCCGCGCTGACGTACGACGACGAGGGCCCCCGCGACGGCGACGGTGTGCCCCTGGTGTTCATCCACGGCTGGACGGCCAACCGGCACCGCTGGGACCACCAGATGGACCACTTCGCGCAGAAGCGGCGGGTCGTACGACTGGACCTGCGCGGGCACGGGGAGAGCGAGGGGTCGGGGCGGCGGACCGTGGCGGAGCTGGCCGCTGACGTCCTCGCCGTCCTCGACCACCTGGAGCTCGACCGGTTCGTCCTCGTCGGCCACTCCATGGGCGGGATGATCGCGCAGACCCTGACGCTCGCCCACCCCGAACGGGTCGAGCGACTGGTGCTGGTGAACTCGATCAGCAGGATGACGTACAGCCGGGGGAGGGGCCTGCTGATGGCGGTCTCCACCAAGGTGCCGTTCAAGCTGTTCGTGGCCGCCAACATCCAGCGGGCCTTCGCCCCCGGCTACCCGCGCGAGAAGATCCGCGAGTACATCAGCGCTTCGGCGGACACGCCCCGCGAGGTGGTCATGACCTGCTACGGCGCCATGCGGTCCTTCGACGTCCTCGACCGGCTCGGCGAGATCCGTACCCCCACCCTCCTGATCCACGGCTTCCACGACATCCAACTGCCCGTCTCGCAGATGCTCCGGATGGCGAAGGCCTACCCGGACGCCGTGGTGCGGATCGTGGACGCCGGCCACGAACTGCCCGTGGAGAAGCCGGCCGAACTCACCGCCGCGCTGGACCGCTTCGTGACCCACAAGGCGTAGCCGAGCGATTCGGACCCGGCCGGGAGCCGCACATCCTCCACCCGGCCGGGTCGTCCACGGATTGGGCCAACCGGGTGTCGGCGCGGACACGGCACTGGTTATGATCACCACGGCAAGGCTGTAGCGCAGAGGTCGTCGCGCCCAAGCATCGAGCTGGAGGACGTCGGTTCGAATCCGGCCGGTCTTGCCACCCTTTTCGTGGAGGAATGTCGATTGGCGTCGGTTCACCCCCGGAGGGCGGAGGGCGATGCCGCTCTCCGCGCGCCGGGCACCGGCGATGGACCGGTGGAGTGGTGATGACGCAGCCGACGCCCGTACGCTGCCCCGCGATCGAGCACCCCGACATCCCGATCAGCGAGCCAGCCGCCCTGGAGCCGCTGCTCGCCCGACTGCGGTCCGCCCCGCCGGTCGAGGCCGACGAGACGTTCCCGCTCGGCACCGTGCGCGCGGACGGACGGGTCGACCTGTGCAAGCAGGGACTCGGCGCGGGCGGCGCCGCCCGGCTGATGCCCGTGGCGGCCGCCTCCCCGCACGCCGCGCACGTCCTGCTCGGCACCAACGCCATCGGCGACGAGGGAGCCCGCACGGTCGCCGACGCGCTCGCGGGCGACCACGGCCTGCACACCCTCTACCTCGGCTGCAACCGCATCGGCCCCGGGGGCGTCGACGCACTCGCCGACGCGCTGACGACGGACGCCACCGTCCACGCCCTGTGGCTCAAGCGCAACCCGGTGGGCGACCACGGCGCCCACGCACTCGCCGCCATGCTCCGCCGCAACACCACGCTGCGCACCCTCGACCTGGTCAACACCGGACTGACCACCGACGGTCTGCGCGCCCTGTGCGAGACCCTCACCGACCGGCCCAGCCCGGTGGAACGCCTCTTCCTCGGCGGCAACGGCCTGACCGCCGAAGCCGCCCCGCTCCTGGCGGCGTTGATCCGTGAGGCGGGTGTGCGTGAGCTGTACCTCCCCGCCAACCACCTCGGGGACGAGGGCGCCGCGATCCTGGCAGCAGCCGCCGACTCCAGCCGGCCCGTCCGCCTCGGCCTCGGCGGCAACGGCATCGGCCCCGCCGGTGCCCGGGCCCTCGCCGACTCCCTCGGCGGCATCGAGGCACTCGACCTCGGCCGGCCACTGTCGGAACGCAGCCTCGGCGCCCCCGCCAACACCACCGGCGACGAAGGCGCCCACGCGCTGGCCGCAGCCCTGCCCGGAAGCCCGCTGCGCCGACTGGAGTTGTGCCACACCGGTCTGACGGGGCGGGGCGCGAAGACCCTGTTGGCGGCCGTCCCCGACAACTCGCCCCTGGAGTACGTCGGTCTGGGTCCCGGTCTGCCCCGCAAGGTGAAGCGGTCCTTCACCGGGCGCCTGCGGCCCGTCGGCAGGGCGCACCCCGACCTGCGCGCGATAGGGAGCGTCTACCGTTGAGCCCTCGTGGCGAACTCCGCTGCTTCCCCGCGGACGAGGCGTCGAGCCGACGCCGCATCCGCCGGTACGCGGTGCCCCGCTGGATGATCGAACGTGCCACCGCCGCCCGGCAGGCCGGTGACTGGCGGGGAGCCTGCGCCGCGGCGAACGTCGACGTCGCCTTCACGCTGTCCGAGGTGGCCGACCGCTGCGGCGACGATGTCGCCACGGCCTTGGAGAACGACCTCCGTCACCTCGCCCCCGACCTGCTGCGCTGGCATCTGCCGCGCATACTCGGCGGCCGGACCACGCTCGCCACGGACAGGACGGTAGTCCTGGCGCGCCACCGTCCGAAGGCGGCCGACGAAGACCGCCTGACCGCGCCGTACTTGCACATCACCACGCCCGCGATGGTCGACGGACCGCAGCGGATCGCCCTGCGGTTCGGCACGGTCGAGGACGAGCGGGACGGGGCAGTCTTCGGCCCGGGAACCGAGGACTGGCGGCACGCGCGGCACCTGTGGGACGCACGGCATTCCGCCGAACTGCTCGAACGCTGCGGCGGCACCGACCGGCCGCCGTTCTTCCACGCCGACGCGACCCCGCGCGGCACCGGTGAACTGCCCACGGCCGATCCCGGCGCGGGCGATCCGGCGGCGCGGGCCGAATGGGCCACGCTGCTGCACCAGAAGGGCGAGACGCGGGCCGCCCTCGCCGCCGTCGGCATCGAGGCCGACCTGACACCCGTCGAGAACTCGCGCTGGTACCAGGTCGACCTGGAGGAGCTCCTCGGCGGGATCGCGCTCGACCACACCCGCCTGGAGCCGGAGATCCGCCGGCAGATCACCGCGGGCGTCGCCGACCGTTTCGTCATCGCCGCGCACTGGCGGACCTACATCCTGCTGGAGCCCGCGGCCGCCGGCGGACTGCTGATGCGAGCGGTCGACCGGGAAGAGGTCAAGGGCGTTCCCCCGCTCGCCGAGGTCCTGTGGCGCAGACTTCCCGACCTCGACCTCATGCGCGCCGGGGGCATCACGGCGGAGCACCTTCACCCGCTCGTCCGCGAGGCATTGTTCCCGGCTCTCCCCGCCCAGGCGGCCCCGGCCGGCCCACCCGGGCCGAGGCTCCCCGAACCGGTGCGGATCAGGTGCCGCGGGGAATGGCACGAGGTGGCCTTCCGCCCCGGCGGCCTGCTGGCCATGCCGCACACCGACGAGGAGCAGCAGCGCGAACGCGCCCTGCGCGCCTTCGGCGGCGCCGTCGCCGGATGCTTCGCCATGGAGCAGACATGGACCTCCGGAGACGGCCGCCTGCCGAAGGCACTGCGGACACAGCGCAACGAACTCTTCCTGCGCGCCCAGCACGGCGACACCCCCGGCGTGCTCGAACTCCTCGACGCCGGTGTCGACCCGCGCGTACGGGACCCCAAGGGCCGTTCTCTGCTGCACCTGTTGAACCTCCTCGACCACGAGACGCTCCTGCCGAGGCTGCTGGCGGCCGGACTCGACCTCGAGGCACGCGACCAGCGGGAACGCACACCGCTGTACGTGGCCGCCAACGACCTCGGTTCGAAGGCGCTGGTCAAGGCGTTCGTCGCCGCCGGGGCGCGGCTCGACGTGGTCGACGAGTCCGAGCTCTCGCTCGCCCAGATCGTCCGCCGGTACAAGCGGCGCGACCTGGCCTTCCTGCAGAAGCGCGTCCAGACGGAGCACCCCGGCATCGGCGCCGACTGGTGGGACGAATGGATGGAGGAGGAGGCGGAGTCCTACGCCGACGAGCCCGACGACCCTGAGGACGACGTCCAACTCGACGGGCATGGCTACGGGGTCGAGCCCAAAGAGTCGGACGACGGGTCCGAACCCGACGAACCCGCCGACGAGTTCGATCCCGTCGACGAGGACGAGTCCGCCGACGAGGACGAGTGCGACGGCGAGTTCGAGCCCGGCGACAAGGAGAGGCTGCCCTTTTGAGCACCGACGTGACCGCCCCCACCGCGCCGTCCGGCCCGCTGGCGGCCGCGGACGATCTCAACCGCAGGCTGCGTACGCACCGCACCGAACCTGCCGCGAACCCCCAACTGGAGGCGCTGGCGCTCGCCGTGACGGCCAATCAGCCCGTGCTGCTGTGGGGAGAACCGGGAATCGGCAAGTCGGCCGCCCTGGAACAGCTCGCCGGTGGGCTCGGCCTGCCGCTGGAGACGGTCATCGCCAGCGTGCACGAACCCTCCGACTTCGCGGGCCTGCCCATCGTCGGTGACGACCCGGCCGCGACCGGTGTCCCGATGGCCCCGCCGGACTGGGCGGTCCGCCTCGCCAAGGCCGGGCAGGGCCTGCTCTTCTTCGACGAACTCTCCTCCGCGCCGCCCGCCGTGCAGGCGGCCCTGCTGCGCGTCGTGCTCGAACGACGGGTGGGCAGCCTGGTCCTGCCGGAGGCCGTACGTATCGTCGCCGCCGCCAACCCGCCGTCCAGCGCGGCCGACGGCTGGCACCTCAGCCCCCCGCTCGCCAACCGGTTCGTCCACCTCGAATGGACCCACGACCCCCGGACCGTCGCCCGCGGCATGGCCGGCACCTGGCCCGAGGTCACCGTGCCTCTCGTCGGCGCCGCCAAGGTTCCCGGCGCGGTCGCGCGGGCCCGCGGCGCGATCTCCGGCTTCCTCACGGCCAGGCCCGGCCTCGTCCACCACATCCCCGGCGACGCCGAGAGCCGCGGCCGGTCGTGGCCATCTCGCCGCACCTGGGAGATGGCACTCAAGCTGCTCGCCACCGGATACGCGGCCGGTGCCGGCCGCGAGGCGCTGGCCGCCGCGCTCACCGGCGCCGTCGGGGACGGCGCGGGCCTCGAACTGCTGTCCTACCTCGAACACCTCGACCTGCCCGACCCCGACCGCGTCCTCGCCGACCCGGACGCCTTCGCCCTGCCCGACCGAGGAGACCGGCAACTGGCGTTCCTCATCGCCGTGGTCGCCGCCATCCAGAGCGACCTCACCCGGCCCCGCTGGGAGGCGGGCTGGGTGGTCCTGGCGAAGGCCGTTGACGCGGGCGTACCGGACGTGGCCGCCCGGGCCGCCACCGACCTCGCGATGATGCGGCACCTCGACTGGCCCGTACCACCCGGCATCGACGGGTTCCTCGACCTGCTGCAGATGTCGGGGGCGCTGCCCGGCGGCGGCCGGTGACGCCCGCGGGGACCCCGGGGGACACCCGCGGCGTCCTGGACATGACCAAACTGCTCGCCGCCCGCTACCGGGCGGCGAGCGACCGGCCGTATCTGGCGGCCGCGTTGTACTCGCTGACCGTCGTGCCGAGCACCCAGGTGCCCACGATGGGAGTGGACCGGCACTGGCGCTGCTATGTGTCCTCCGCCTTCGTCGAGGCGACTCCGGTGCCGGAGCTCGCGGGCGTGTGGGTGCACGAGGTGGCGCACCTGCTGCGCGACCACCACGGCCGGGCGGACCGGCTCCCCGCCGCCGCCCAGCGCGACGGGCACCGCGTCAACGTCGCCCAGGACTGCGAGATCAACGACGATCTGCTCTCCGACGGTCTGCGACTGCCCGAGGGCCGTATGGAACCCCGCCTGTTCGGCCTTCCCGAGGGCCAACTGTTCGAGGTGTATCTCGACCGGCTGCCACCGGAGGTGCGTACGCCGGACTGCGGATCGGGTGCCCACGGCCGACCCGTGCCCTGGGAACTGCCGGGCGAGGCCGGGACCGCACGGATCGGGGAGATCGAGGCGCAGGCACTGCGCCGGCAGACCGCCGACGCGATGCGCGCCCACCAGCGCAGCCGTGGCAATCTGCCCGGGGGCTGGCAACGCTGGGCCGAGGAGATCCTGGAACCCACGGTGGACTGGCGGCAGGCACTGTCCGGCGCCGTCCGCGAAGCCGCCGCGTGGGCGGGCGGAGCCGTCGACTACACCTATCGCCGCCCGTCGCGCCGCACCCCGGCGCTGCGCGGTGTCGTCCTGCCGAGCCTGCGCCGGCCGCTGCCGAGGGTGGCCGTGGTCATCGACACCTCCGGTTCGATGGGCGACGCCGAACTGGCCGCCGCCCTCGCCGAGGTGACGGGTGTCCTGCGTGAAGTGGGGGTACGGGGCAATCGTGTGACCGTGCTGGCATGCGACGCCGACGTGCAGGCCGTGTCCCGGGTGGTGGCCACCGAACAGATCACCCTGGGCGGCGGTGGCGGCACGGACATGCGTGTCGGCATCGAGGCCGCGCTCGCGACGCCGGACCGCCCGAACATCGTCGTGGTCCTCACCGACGGGCTCACCCCCTGGCCCGACGAGAACCCGCCCTGCCGCGTCATCGCGGCCCTGATCGGCTCCGCCTCACAACAGCCCCCGAGCTGGGTGGAGACGGTGCGCATTCCCGCCGACTGAGCCCGTCCGGTCAGCCGAAGTCGGGGATCGGGTGCTCGGGAGCCAGGGCCGCGGCGATGCGCTGCGTGATCGTGTGGGCGGTGTGGCCGCCCGGGGTGTCGGGTCCCTGCGTGGTCGAGACGGCGATGGCCAGGCGCTGGGACGACAGGTACGCCATGGAGGCGGAGTAGCCGAAGAACAACGGATGCTGAGACACCCAGTCGCCCAGGACGAGCAGGCCCATGCCGTAGTGGGTGGCCTCGGTCTGGGCGATGCAGACCGTCGCGGGGCACTTGGCGGTGGGCGTGCCGAGACCCACCGTCCCCGGGTTCAGCAGCTCCCGGTAGGCGGAGGCGGAGAGCAGCTCGCCCGAGCCGATGCCGGACGCCGAGCGGGCCAGGTCGCAGATGTCGGTGGTCTCCACCGCGCCGGGGGCCGTCGTCCACGAGGGGTTCCAGAAGCTGGACTCCTCGTACGTGCCCCGGTCGGAGGTGAAAGCGTGCAGGACGGGCGAGGGGATGTCGGGTGTGAAGCCGTTGCGGGTCTCGTGCAGTCCGAGGGGGTCCAGCACCTCTCGCTGGAGCAGGACGTCCAGCCGCGTCCCGGTGATCTTCTCCAGGGCGGCGCCCAGGAGAACGAAGTTGGCGTGCGAATAGCTCCAGTTGGTGCCCGGCGCGTACCACCGCGGCAGGCCGGTGGAGACGGCCACGAGTTCCTTCGCCGTCCACTGGCGGAACGGGTTCGCGTAGACCGTCTCGCCGAAGCCGGGCGCGGTGACGTAGTCGACGAGGCCCGTGGTGGAGGCGCCGAGCATCCGCAGAGTGATCCGCCTGCCGTCCGCGAGGCCGGGCAGCCAGCGCGCGACGGGGTCGTCGAGGTCGACCTTGCCCTGATCGACCAACCGCAGGAGCGCCGTACCCATGTAGCTGATGGCCACGTTGCCGTTGCGGAAGTGCATGGCGGGGTCGGCCGGGACCCCGGTCATCGACTCACCGAGCGCGGTGGTGGCGATCTCCCGGCCGTCGAGGGTGACCCGCAGGGTCACCGACTTGAGGCCCATTTCCTTCTTGGCCTGCTCCGCGACCCGCAGGACGTCGTGCGCCCGGCCATGGTCGGGAATCCGGGAAGCGGTGCAGGGCCGCCGGTGACCGCCGTCGCCCGCGACGCTGCCGGCGGCCACGGCCGGTGTGCTCAGGGCGACGAAAGCGGTGAGTGCGGCGGCGACGACAAGACGCGACCGCGTCTGGGACCGGGCTGATGTCATGGCCGGAGTATCGGCCGGGCCCGCCACGAGGACGGCGATGCCGGCACGGACCCGCACGAAGATCACCCGTTGGCGGAGACAATCGACGAGCCGACGAGCCGACGGCTCGGGTTCGAGGGCTTGGGGGAACGGGATGCTGACGGGGATCGTGATCGACGCACTGGACGTCGTGCGCGTGGAGCGCTTCTGGCTGGACGCGACCAAGGGCCGCACGGGCGGTCTGGAACTGCGCTTCGTACCGACCGCGAAGCCGAAGCCGCCGTCGGGCAAGAACCGGCTCCACCTCGACCTGGCCGGGGGCCCCGGATGGGAAGCCGAGGTGGAACGCCTGGTGGCGCTCGGAGCGAAGCGGGTCGACATCGGCCAGGGGGACGCCCCGTGGGACGTACTGGCCGATCCGGAGGGCAACGAGTTCTGCGTGCTGCGTCCAGGTCACCCCGGTGTGCTCGCCGACTCCGGCCTCGTCGCGATCTGCCTCGACGTCGCCGAGACAGATCGCCACGCGCAGTCGGCGTTCTGGCAGTCCGAGGCAGGCTGGCACACGGTCGAGTACCACGAGTGGGGCGTCCGGCTGCGCCGGAGCCCCTCCAGCACGGTCTCGCTGGTGATGGGACCGCCCGCGGCGCCGAAGGCGGGACGGAACAGGCTGCGCCTGGAGGTCGTTCAAAGCGACTGGGAGCCGGGCGAGTTCCGCGACGCCGGCGGGAACGAGTTCCACGTCGCGCACTGACCGCCGGCTGTCCCGGCAGCCCTGACCACCGACCGCCGCGCGCCACCCGTGAACGGGGCAGGAGCGCGGTGGACGGGTCGGTGAACCGATGCGCATGCTGGACGCCGACCTTCGTTCACTCACCCTCACTGACTGGCGTCCACCGGTGCCGGTGCCGGTGCCGGTGCTCGTGCCCGTCCCGGTTCGCTCGCTCGCTCGGCGTCGGGCCCGGTCCGCCAACACGCTCGTACGACGCGGTCCTTGTCGGACGGAGGGCCGTCTGCCGTTCCGGCGCGAGGGCGCCTAAGATCGCGGGCATGGCCCTGAGCATGAGTGACGTGGACCGGTTCGAGGCGGCCAGGCCCCGGCTGGAGGCCATCGGCTACCGGCTGCTCGGCTCGGCGGGCGAGGCGGAGGACGCCGTGCAGGAGACGTTCCTGCGCTGGCAGGCGGCCGACGTCGGCCGGATCGAGGTGCCCGAGGCCTGGCTGACCAAGGTCCTCACCAACTTCTGCCTCAACCAGCTCACTTCGGCCCGCGCGCGCCGCGAGACGTACGTGGGGCGATGGCTCCCCGAGCCGCTGCTCGTCGGGGACGCGATGCTGGGCCCCGCCGACACCGCAGAGCAGCGCGAGTCCGTCTCGTACGCCGTCCTCGTCCTGCTGGAGCGCCTTTCGCCCAAGGAACGGGCGGTGTACGTGCTGCGGGAGGCCTTCGACTACCCGCACCGGGAGATCGCCGAGATCCTGGACATCACCGAGGCGGCCGGCCAGCAGATCTACCACCGGGCCAAGAAGCACGTCGCCGAGGGCAAGGCGCGCACCGAGGTCGACGAGGCCGCCGCCCGGCAGATCGTGGAGGAGTTCCTGGCGGCGGCGACCAGCGGCCGCACCGAACCCCTCGTCCGCCTGCTCACTCAGGACGCCGTCTCGGTCGGCGACGGCGGCGGCAAGATCCCGGCCCGCGCGAAGGCGTTCGAGGGCGCGCACGCGGTCGCCACCTTCCTGCGCGGTCTGTTCAAGCCCAGCGACGCCAAGCGGAAATACATCGGCGGCGCGCCCGACATGTACGCCACTACCGCCAATGGCGGGCCCGCGATCGTCGCCGTCGTGGACGGCAGGGTCGTCGGGATCACCTGCCTGGAGGTCACCGCCGACGGCATCGTGGCCGTCCGGAGCCAGGTCAACCCCGACAAGCTCGTCCGCGCCACCCGGCAGTGGGCCGCCGTGGACCACGGGGAGGGGCCGCTCTACACCCTCTGATGCGATGTGGCGCAGGTCACATTCCGATCCTGTCAGGAAACGCCGGGCTACCCGGTTCAAGGGGCGAGACCACGCCGGACAACGGCGGACCCGCCCAGACAGGAGTACGGACATGCAGCACCGCATCGTCGTCCTCGGAGCCGGATACACCGGAGCCATCGCCGCCGGCCGCCTCGCCAAGCGGCTGCACCGCGAGGACGTCACCATCACTCTGGTCAACCCCGAGCCCGACTTCGTCGAGCGCGTCCGGATGCACCAGCTCGCCACGGGCCAGGACCTCAAGCCCCGGCCGTTCAGCGAGATGTTCGCCGGTACGGGCGTGGAGCTGAGGCTCGCGAGCGTCGCCGCCGTGGACGTGGACCGCAGGACGGTCGCCCTCACCGGTGCCGACGGTCCGGCCGAGCTCCCGTACGACACCCTGGTCTACGCCCTCGGCAGCGGCTGGAACGACGGAGACGTCCCCGGCGTCGCCGAACACGCCGATCAGGTGGCGAGCCGACCGGGTGCCCACCGTCTCCGCGAACGCCTCGACGCCCTTGACGCGGGCAAGCCGGTGGTCGTCGTGGGCGGCGGCCTGACCGGTGTGGAGGCCGCGACCGAGATCGCCGAGGCCCGCCCGGACCTCGCCGTCTCGCTGGCCGCCCACGGCGCCCTCGGTGACTGGCTCTCGGCGAAGGGCCGTGCCCACCTGCGGAAGGTGACCGACCGGCTCGGCATCGAGGTCCACGAGCACGCGACGGTCACCGCCGTGACGGCGGACGGCGTGACGACCGGCGACGGTCGGATCCTCCCCGCCGCGGTCACCGTCTGGACCACCGGCTTCGCCGTCCACCCGATCGCCCGGGCCACCACCCTGGAGGTCACCGAGCGCGGCCAGATCGTGGTCGACAGCACCATGCGCTCGGTCTCCCACCCGGATGTCTACGCCGTGGGCGACGCCGCGATGGCCATCGGTCCCGAGGACAAGCCCCTCCGCATGTCCTGCGCCTCGGGCGTCCCCATGGCCTGGCAGGCCGCCGACGCCATCGCCGCCCGGCTCGCCGGCACCAAGATCCCCCACGTCTCCATCCGCTACTTCCAGCAGTGCGTCTCCCTCGGCCGGAAGGAGGGCCTGATCCAGTTCGTCACCGCCGACGACCAGGCGGTGGACCACGCCCTGACGGGCCGCACGGCCGCTCTCTACAAGGAGCTGATCTGCAAGGGCGCGGCCTGGGGCGTCGCCAACCCGACGGTGGGCCTGCCGTCCCGACGGCGGCGGGTCGTACGGCAGGCGGCCCAGGACCCGGCCCCCGCGGAGGTGACCGCCTGACCCGCCCCCGGCCGAACCGACCGACGTCCCGGGCCGAAAACCCGGGGCTCGGACGTCCCGGGCTCCCTCACCCGTCGGAGGTGGGGAGCCCGCTCAGTTCTTGCGTGCCGTCACCAGCGCGAACGAGAGCAACTCCCCGCCGTCCGTGGTCAGCATGTCGATGACGGGCTGGTTCGCGCTCCGGCCGTCCGGATGGTGTTCGGCCCCGGTCCGGGCCCACAACAGCCAGTCCCGCCAGGCGTCTTGCTGCAGCCGTGCGGACGTGACCTCCACCAGTTCGGTGATCTCCCACTGGAAGCGCCACCAGTCCGCGGTGTGCCAGGCGATCGCCTCCCAGCCGACCACTTCCTTGATGTGGGGCGGGATCACCCCGAGTTCACGGACCTCCCGTGTCAAGGCGGGCGTCGCCACGCCCAGTTGGCCGCCGGGCCGCAGGAACCGCACCAGGTAGGGCAGATAGCTGTCCGCCGTACCGAAGTACTCGAACGCGTCCACGCTCACGACGGCGTCGAAGCTCGCCTCCTCGAACGGCAGGGCGTGCGCCTCGGCCCGTACGGCCTGCACCTGGTCGCCGACACCCGCTTCCGCGAAAACGGCTGCCGCGTCCTCGGGAGCGATCCACCAGTCGGCCGCGACGACCTGGACCCCGTACTCGCGGGCCAGGAACACCGATGTGGCGCCCTTGCCGGAACCGAGGTCGAGAATCCGCATCCCGGGGCGCAGATCAAGGTTCTGGGCCAGGTCCTCCAGCAGCCACAAGGGGTTGGGTCCCATGTCGAGGCTGAGCAGCCAGGCGGGGTCATAGCGAGAGGAGCGCGGATAGCGATCGGGACGTACGAGTTCACTGAGGTCGGCCACGAGCACGAACCCAAGTCCATAGTCGGGCCGGGGCGCAACTCGATTTCACGGCGGTCGATCAACGACGCGAACCGGATCGGGCCGGGAGTCACGGAGGCCACCCGGCCCGGTGGTTTCGGCGGCGGTTTCGCCGGTGCCGTCGGTCAGTTGTCGGCCGCCGCGGTGAACCGGGCCGTCACGTCTTCCCAGTCGACCAGGTCCCACAGCTTGGTGACGTAGTCGGGGCGGACGTTCTTGTACTGCAGGTAGTACGCGTGCTCCCAGGCGTCGAAGACGAGCAACGGGGTGCTCCCCTGGCCGACGTTGCCGTGGTGGTCGTAGACCTGCTCCACGATCAGGCGCCTGCCGAGGGGCTCCCAGGCGAGGACACCCCAACCGGAACCCTGGACGCTGCTGGTGGCGACGGTGAGCTGCTTCTTGAACTGCTCGAAGCCGCCCAGGTGTTCGTCGATGGCGTCGGCGAGGGCGCCTTCCGGTCGGTCGCCGCCGTCGGGGGAGAGGTTCTGCCAGAAGATCGAGTGCAGGACGTGGCCGGAGAGGTTGAAGGCGAAGGTCTTCTCCAGCCCGATCAGCGAGGTCGGCGTGATCTGGTCCTTGTCGCGGATCTCGGCGATCTGGTCGAGGGTGTCGTTGGCGCCTTTGACGTAGGCGGCGTGGTGCTTGGCGTGGTGCAGCTCCAGGATCTCTCCGGTGATGGCCGGATCCAGCGCGGCGTAGTCGTAGGGCAGGTCGGGAAGCGTGTAGGTGCCCATCGGGCAGGTCCCCTTTCCGGGTGAGTGATCGTCCCGGGACACCCTATGCCTTTATTGCGAACAACTTGCAACAGCGAGATCCATGCAGCAGCATGGTCCGTGGCGGGGTCGGCCCGTCAGTCTTCGGTGTCCGAGCGTCGTTCCGTCCGTCCGGCGCGTCCTTCCCGAAGAGTGATCGTCTTCTCACCCGGCACCCGCCGGTCCCGGCCGGCCCCGCTCAGACACGCCACTACCTCACGCGTCGAGACCGGACATCACCGCGGCACCTCTTGCCGGACGACGCGGGGGAGGGAGGGTCCCTCTGGTCGGTGCCTGCCTCGATGAACGGCCGCGCACAGGTCAGTCCCGCTCCGGCACTCCAAGGATCGTGCACACCGTCCGCGCAACGTGGAGCGGAGTCTCCCCCGGGTCGTGGGCGGGCAGCAGCATGTGGCTGACGGTGAGGCGTACGGCCAGATCGGCGGCAGCCGCACGACGGTCCTCGGCGGCTTGCGGTACTGCTTCGCCGAGCCACGCGCACAGCAGCCGTCGCGTGCTGGAGAAGACCGGCTCGGGTCTGCTGGTCAGGAAGGGCAGCAGGGCGTCGGTGCCCCCGCGCGTGGCGGTCAGTACGGCGCCGACGAACGGGTTGGCCACCGCCTGTTCCAGGGCGTGGGCCACGGCCGCCTCCAGCGCCGGGGCCGGGTGACCGCGGTGGCCGTCCAGTACTGCGGCGAGGCCGATGAGGAACTCGTCCGTCTCACGCTCCACCAGAGCGCGGCCGATCCCCGCGCGGTCCCCGAATTCCTTGTAGATCGAGGGGCGCGACACATCGGCCCGCAGGGCGAGATCGGCCACCGGGACACGGTCCCAGCCGCTCTCGGCGGCGAGCGACCTGGCCTCGGCGATGAACCGCTCGCGCATCTCCTTGCGCCAGGCCACACGGGGTGGATCCGGCCGGAGTCGTGGCGTCGCGGAGGCGTGGCCGTCAGGCATGGCCGCAGTGTGCCATGAGGGGCACGCTTCCGCCGGTCCCGCCCGGGAGCCGGCGGAAGCGTGCCTGGTGACGAGCGTGCCACCCTCGGTGCGCTTCGACAAAGGGCGCTCGGCGTAAACGTTCTGATGGATCGTCAAGCCGAAGTGAGTCAGTTGGAGACCATCGGCTCAGCACCCTGGGGCGCGGCTTGCGGTGGTCGGGTCAGGGCTGGTCGTACCAGGCGACCGCCGTGATCCGCCAGCCCTGTGAGGTGCGCACGAACTGGATGGTCTTGGTGCCGCCTCCCTCGAACCGCCGGCCGTCCAAGGTCCCGGACTTGCGGTATCCGCTGAACCGGGACGCGATGTCGCCCGCGATCTCCGTCCGTTCGGAGGTCTCCCACTCGGCGAACTCGACCAGGCGGCCGTCGGTCAGCAGTTGCCGGCGGGGCTCGATGAACTCGTCCACCGTGTAGACGGTGAATTCGGGGCCGGTCTTGACGATCACCCCGCCGGGGAGAACGAGTCGCCTGATCCGGGCCACGTCGGCGGCCTTGCCGCCCCGGTTGTCGAAGGCACCGAAGAACTCGGTGGTCAGGGCGTCTATCTCGGTCTTGGACATGGCGCGACGGTAACAGCCGGGAGGGGACGGCTCAGGGGTAGTACGGGGTGTACGTGATCGCGGAGACCTTGAGGTAGCGGGCGCCGTCCGCGGTGGCCCAGGTCGAGGAGTTCGGGTTGCCCGGCCAGTCGCCGCCCACCGCGGTGTTGACGATGAAGTGCATGCCGACGCCGGGAGCGGTGGTGTACCACTTGGTCCCCTGGAAGGCGCCGTCCACCCAGAAGTCGATGTGGTCGGGCCACCAACTGAACGCGTAGACGTGGAAGCTGTTGGTCCAGCCCCCTGGGTTGTTCACGGCCCACTGGGTCTGCGTGTTGCCGGTGTCGTGGAAGGTCTGGTAGACGGTGTTGGGATTGGATCCGACGATCTCGGCGGCGTCGAACTCGGGGAGCCAGGGGTTCAGATAGGCCGCCCATACCGCGGGAAGCAGCCCCTGTCCGCTGGGCATGTTCGCGGTGAAGCTGTACGTGCCGTAGCCGTAGAGGGCCTTCGACTCCACACGGCCGGAGTAGTAGACCCCGCCACCCGCGTTGTACGTCTTGATCATCAGGGTGCCGCCGTCGTACCAGACGCAGTCCGGCGTGTACGTCTCCAACTCGTTGTTGGCCGTCCACCTGCCGCTGATGACGTTCCAGGAGTTGACGGTCTGCGGCGCGCCCCAGGAGGCGGCGTGCGCGGGTTGCTGCGCCGCGATGAGCATCACGCAAGCGGCGAACACGGCGCCCAGGAACCACTTGGGCCGTACGAGGCCTGCGAACCACCTGGGCCGTACGAAGATTGTCGTCATCGGAGCTCCGTTGCTCGATGGGTGAGACGACGCGTGGGAGCGATCCCACGCACTCATTCGGAACGTAGGAGTTTGTTCAGGACCTGACAAGAGTTGCGGCACGGCTTGCTTCGTTCGTTCCGGAAATGAACGAACAGCCAGGACGGCGGGGCCGTGAACGGGGTGCGCGCCGCCCGCCGGACGGACGCGCACCTGCCCGGCCCGGTGTCGCCGTCGTCCCGGCGACGGTGTGGCGCCCAAGTGGTTCCCGGGCGAGGCGAGTTCCGCAGGGCGTTACCGGACGGTGGTGGCCCGTGGATCGACCTCGCAGTGATCGATCTGGTCCACGCCGCCCCCGGCGCCGGCGACGGGCACCCGGTAGGTCGTCTTGTCCTTCGCGGGCACCGAGACCTGATCGCCACTCTCGATGATGGTGACGCCGTTGCGGTCCTTGAAGCTGATCTTCAGGGCGAAGATGCCGTCGCGTCCGTTCGGATTCCTGATCTCGACGGTCGCGTACGGGTCGTCCGTGCTCGCGCAGTGGACGAGCACGGCGGTGCCGTCCTTCAGGGGCTGGGCCGTACGGCTGGGGGAGGGTGCGGTGGTGGTCGAACGGTCGGTGGGGCGCGAACGGTACGTGGCCCCGCCGCTGTCGTCCGTACTCGTTCCGGAGCCGTCGCCGCTGCCGGACGAGCCGCCGCTGCCCGACGTGGACGAACTGTCGTGGTCCTGGCTGGAACTGCTGCAACCGCCCCCGCTGTGATGGCTGCGGCTCCCGTGACGACCCGACGAGAACCCGGTCAGGGCCAGCACGACCAGTGCCGACACCGCGGTGAATCTGAGCCTGCGCCCCCGTATGTGCATGTCACCACCCTACTGACAGGAGCCGCGCCCACCCTCGCAAGGGTCGGCCGGGGGCGTCCCGGGGGGCTTTGGTGACCTCAGCGGCCCGCGACGGCCTCGCTGGGCACCTGGGCCGCGCGGCGGGGTGGTCAGACGGTTTTGACGATGGTGCCGCCCCTTTCGAGCGCGGCCAGTTCCTCGGCGGGTGCGGTGGTGTCGGTGACGAGGGTGTGCACGAGCGTGGAGGGGCCGACGTAGGCGTAGGCGGTGCGGCCGAACTTGCTGCCGTCCGTGGCGAGGACGAGGCGACGCGATGAGGTGATGCCCGCCTTCTTCACCGCGGCCTCGTCGAGGTCGTAGGCGGTCAGGCCGTCGGCGGCACTCAGTCCGCAGCAGCCCATGACGGCGGTGTCGAAACGCAGGGCTGCCAGGGAGGCGAGAGTGAGCGGGCCGGTGAGGGCTCCCTCGGCGGCGCGGGGCTGTCCGCCGGGCACCACCAGCGTCGCCGGGCCGGGTGTCTCGCCGAGCAGGTGGATCGCTTGCAGGGACAGTGGCATCACGGTGACGGGGCGCTCGCGCAGGAGGCGGGCGACCTCCAGGCAGGTGGTGCCGCTGTCCAGCAGGACGCTCTCGCCGTCGGCGATGAGCGCGGAGACCTCGGCGGCGATCCGGCGCTTGGCGTCGACCGACTCGTTGGTGCGCAGCGCGAACGGGGGCTCCTCGCCCCTGAGCAGCAGGGTGCGTGCGCCGCCACGGACGCGTTCGAGGACACCCTGGCCGGCCAGGGCGTCGAGGTCGCGCCTGATGGTCATCTCCGAGGCGCCGGTCAGCTCCGCGAGCTCCTGGACCGTCGCGCCGCCGGAGTCCCTGACGGCCTTCGCGATCAGCCCGTGGCGCTCTGCGTTGCTCATACCGGGATTGAACACCACGACACAATGAACATGCAATGTGTTCAAGACTCGGACTTTCGAACATCGAAATCGTTCGTTACGGTGTGCGGCATGCAACCTTCGCTTCGAGCCGCCCGCGTGGCGACCTACGTCTACTTCGTCCTGTGCGGCACCCTCATGGGCGCCTGGGTGGTGCACATTCCCGCCGCGGAGGAGCGCGTGGGCGTCAGCCACGCGACGCTGGGCGGCCTGCTGGTACTGCTCGGGCTCGGGGCCTTCGCCGGGATGCAGGTGGCAGGCCCCCTGGCCGACCGCCTCGGCGCACGCGTCGTGGTCCCGGTCAGTGGAGTGCTGTGTGGCGCGGCCCTGATTCTGCCCGGTCTCGCCCAGACCCCCTGGACGCTGGCGGGAGCGCTGCTGGCCTTCGGGTTCTGCAACGGCTGCCTGGATGTCAGCATGAACGCCCACGCCGTCCACGTGGAGAAGGCGTACGGCCGGCCCGTCATGTCGGGCTTCCACGCCACGTTCTCCGTCGGCGGTGTCATCGCCGCCCTCGTCGCGGCAGGAGCCGCGAGTGCGGGCCTGAACCCGGTCCCGAGCATGGCCGCGCTGGGAGCCGTGGGCATCGTGATCGCCCTCGCGTCGGCGCGCGCCCTGTTGCCGATCGCCCCCGCCCCTGTCGCTGCCGACTCCCACTCCCACTCCGACTCCGACGCCCACTCCGACTCGGGCTCCGTGGAGGCCGCGCAGACATCACCGGCCGGCTCGCCCCGCGGCAGCAACGGGCGCGTCTGGCTCCTCGCCGTCCTGGCGTTGATGGTCATGCTGTGCGAGGGCGCCGCCAACGACTGGAGCGCCCTGCACCTCAAGGACGTCCTCGGCGCTCCTGCCGGCACGGCCGCCTTCGCCTACGGCACGTTTGCCGCGGCCATGACCATCGGCCGGCTGCTCGCCGACCGCCTCGTGGCCCGGTTCGGCTCCATGGCGATCCTGCGCCACGGCGCGGCCATGGCCGCCGTCGGCATCACGCTCGTGGCTCTCGGCCCCTGGCTGTGGGCCGCGTTCGCGGGCTGGGCGCTGTTCGGCCTGGGCCTGTCGGGTACTGTCCCCCAACTGTTCAGCGCGGCCGGGCACGCCGATCCCGCGGCTGCCGGCGCCAACGTCTCCCGCGTCGCCGGACTCGGCTACGTCGGCATGCTCGCCGGTCCCGCCGTCATCGGCTGGCTGACCCACCTAGTCGCCCTGAACCACGCCTTCGTCCTGCTGACCCTGCTGTGCGTGACCACCGCCGCGGCCGCCGGGATCCTGCGCACCGGATCCGACAGCACGCCCCGGAACGATCTGGCACCCGTCGGCCAGTGACCGCGTGTGCGGCCCACCGGACGGGGTGAGGTCGAGGCAGGCACGTATCCGTGGCCGCGCGGAACGGCCTGCTCGAGGCGGTGCTCGGAGGCAGAGCCGACTTGCGCTGGAGTGCGCTCCAGGTCGTAGCGTCGCAGACACCACGGCGCACGAAGCCTGTGGCCCCGGCCCCTCACGGGATGCCCGGCCGTGGAAATCGTCGCTAGATGGATGAAGGGCTTCGCCGCCCGACGAACGACATGACGAGTGTGCAGAGAAAACTGGGAGACGGCATGCAGAAGCGCAGTCTGCGGGACCTTCAGGTATCGGCCATCGGCTTGGGATGCATGGGCATGTCCGCCTTCTACGGATCCACGGATCAGGAGGAGGCGGTCGCGACCATCCGGCATGCCCTCGACCTCGGGGTGAACTTCCTCGACACCGCGCAGATGTACGGGCCGCTCACCAACGAGTCGCTCCTCGGCGAGGCGATCCGGGGGCGCCGCGAGGAGTACGTGATCGCGACGAAGTTCAACTACCGGATGGACGATGCCGTACCCGGTGACATCAGCACGGTCGGCCCGCAGGACGGCTCGGCCGAGCACGTCCGGAGCTCGGTCCACGGCTCCCTGCAGCGTCTGGGGACCGACCACATCGACCTGTACTACCAGCACCGGGTCGACCCGAACGTGCCCATCGAGGAGACGGTCGGCGCGCTGGGCGAGCTGGTCGCCGAGGGCAAGGTGCGGGCCATCGGTCTGAGCGAGGCGAGCGCGGAGACCATCCGGCGCGCCCATGCCGTACACCCGGTCACCGCGGTGCAGAGCGAGTACTCGCTGTGGTCGCGGGACGTGGAGGCCGAGGTGCTGCCCGCCTGCCGTGAGCTGGGCATCGGCTTCGTGCCGTACTCGCCGCTCGGCCGTGGCTTCCTCGCCGGCCGGTTCACCTCGCCGGACGAGCTGGACGCGAACGACTGGCGCCGCCAGAACCCGCGCTTCCAGGACGCCAACATCGAGGCGAACATGCGGCTGGCGGCGAAGGTGAAGGAGATCGCCGCCGAGAAGGACGTGTCCCCGGCCCAGCTCGCCATCGCCTGGGTACTGGCCCAGGGCGAGCACCTGGTGCCGATCCCGGGCACCAAGCGCCGCACCTACCTGGAGCAGAACGCCGCCGCGGTCGACATCGAGCTGACCAAGGACGACCTGGCCCGCATCGATGCGGAGCTGCCCGAGGCGGCGGGGGAGCGCTACGACGAGGCCGGTATGCGATCCGTCAATCGCTAGCCGGGCCGTCGGCAGCCACTGCCACGTACGGTCCTGCCGTCACCGGAACCGCCGCCCTCGCGGGGGGGGCCGGGGGCCCCCCCCACCCCCCGCCGCGGGCAGGGCCGCCGCGCGGGGCGGGCGGGGGGGCGGGGGGCGGGCCCCCCCCCCCCCCCGCGACCGGCTCCGGCCTCGTCCTTCACCGAGGGGGACGTCCTGGTGACCGTCG
>NZ_JBHYXD010000012.1:104241-128952 GCF_042751995.1 Streptomyces sp. NPDC059371
TTGTCCTGCAAGGCGCCCTTGCCGCACCAGTTCCCGGGCGCTACGACGTACGGTTTGCCCCCCCCCCCCCCCCCCCCCCCCCGGGGGGGGCCGGGGCCCCCCCCCCCCCCCCCCCCGCGACAGGACACTCGGGAACGACCATGCCGGTTGCGCGCGGCTGCGGAGCGGCTAAGACGCACCGCCGCATCGTCCTAGTCGGTCGCCTTGTACCCGGGGAGCGAGGGCCAGCGGACCGTCAGAACCACGGACTCTTCCTCCGCGAACCAGGTGTGATCGACGCCCCGACCCCACACGACGTAGTCCCCCTGCTCGGCCAAGAGCACGCTGCGTCCCGGCAGTTCCACCCGGAAACGCCCACTGATGAGGACCAGCAGGGCGGTGCGCTCTTCACCTGTCACCCACTGCGCCCGCTCGTCGCCCTGCGGATGGACGCCCCATTTGATCTCCAGCGCCTCACTGTGCCGAGGGTCGGAGACGTCCTTGAAATGCCCCAGGAGCCACCCCCGGTCCAGTGCCGCGTCCTTGCCCGCGTTGCCCACGTACACGCTGTCGGTCATGGCTCGGAAGGTAGCAGCCGGCTGCATCAGCCCTTCGCAACAGGCCTGACGGACCGGGGCGTGGGCGGGGCGTCGAGGATCAGACCGTCAGTGTGCGCTGTACGGCCGGCCCCGCGGCCGGGGTCGTGCTGAGACGGGTGAAGTATTCGGTGGCCAGGATCCGGGCGCGGGTTGCCTCATGGATCCGGGACAGCAGTGCGGGGAGCGGTCGCTCGCCCTGGAGTTGGCCGGCGTGGGAGGAGATCGCGGCCCACTTCTGCGCCAGCCATGGCGTCACGTCCACGGCAGCGGCCACGTCCTCGTCCGGCACGCTGAGCAGCGTCTTTCCGACACTTCTCAGCAGTGGCCCGAGGTCGCCGACCCCGGAGTGCGGGTGCGTGGCCGCGTAGAGGGCGCTGATTCGCCATGGTTCACCCGCCTCGGGGTGAAGTCGGCCGAGTCCGGCAGCCTCGACGGCGAGCAGAGCCACTTGGTGGGTACGACGGTGATCCGGGTGGCCGGTGAGCTGACCGAGCGCGTCATGGGTCACCACGACGTCGGGACGGAACTGCCGGATGTGCGCGACGACTTGGGCGACGGCGTCGTCCAGGTTCACCTCACACCAGCGAGGTCTGCCGGGCGCCGACGACGCGTTGCGGGCGTCGCCGTATCCGAGCATGCGTGGCTCGCCCGCGCCCAGAACGGTGAGAGCCGCGGCGAGTTCGGCGGCCCGCGCGGTGTCTCGGGCCCAGGTCGCGGTCACGACGGCCGTGCGGGCGCCGTGGGCGGCATGCTGGGCGAGCACACCGCCGGAGAGCAGACTCTCGTCGTCGGGGTGGGCGAAGATTCCGAGCACCGAGGGAAAACCGGAGCCTGTCGCGGAAGCGGGCGTTGCCATGAGAGGCAGCCTCATTTTCTGAAGGAGGACGGCCATGACGTCGAGTCCGTCGATGGACGAAGCCGTGGGGGTGCTGGAGGGCGACGTGGGGACCGGCGAGCTTGCCGATCCGGTCACGGAAGACGTCTGGCTCGCCTTCCTCCGCTTCGGCCGACGGCCGTTCCATGTCCCGGACGCACCTGACGCCGACGGCCTTTTGTTTCAATACGGGACGTACGCGTTCGACGGTCCACCGACGTTCACGCTGGACCTCGCCCGGCAATTCGAGGTCACCGACAGCGGCGGTGATCACGACTACTACGTTCAGGTCCACTGCGAGCTTCGGTACGGACGCGCACCCGCTCTGGAGGCCCTGGGAAGCTTCAACTCGTGGTTCTTTCACGGGGCCGGAGACGATCTCGAAGCGTGGGCCCGGGGTCTGACCGAGCGGGCAGCCTGGGCGGCGATCCGCAGACTCGAGCCCGCCGAGATCAGGGTGTACCAGGAGCAGGTGTAGTCGATCGGGTCGCCGTCGGGATGGGACGCCCCCTGCGGATGACGTCCTCGCACTCCGTATCCCCTTCAACTGTCCTAAGTCGAACGGCATTCTCATACATCTCAGGATGCGAAAGCGCAACCGAAGAGGGACGATGGAGGAGCCGGGAGTCCGTGCTCGGAAACGCCTGTGTGGCCGTCGGCGGACGGCGTGGGCCTCAGGATTCCCGCAGTGGGCGACACCCGTCCCTCCGGCCCCCTCGACCCTCTTCGCCCCCGAACGGTCCTTCCTGCTAAGGCCGTTTCGCCTTGGGCGCGTGCCGATTCCAGGTCCGGATTCACCTCGCGGAGGCATCGAGATGCCCGTGCTCTTCTTTGACATAGGAGCGACCTTGGCCGACGCCCGCGTGGAGGCGGACGGTTCGCTGACGTTGCTGCCCCGGCCGCGTGTCCTCGCCGTACTGGATGAATTCCGCGACGTACGCAAGGGTGTCATCTCCAACCCCGGCCCCGGTGCAGGTGCGGCGGAGCGCGCCTTCTCGGCTCTGCAGGAGGCGTTCCCCGGCCGTTTCACGGACAACGCGCTCGTGCACTGGGGTTCCAAGGACAACCGGGAGATCTTCGACGAGGCGGTCGCCGCCACGGCGGGGGAGGACTCGCCGCCCTCGGCGGCCGACGACTGCGTCTTCGTCGGCGAGGATCCCCAGGAGCGCGCGTTCGCGAGGGAAGCCGGGCTGCGTACCGCGGTTCACCCCGTGTTCACTCGCGCCGCGGTGGAGAACCGGCCCGTCTTCCGGGCGCGTATCGAGCTGTCCGATGGCCAGGAGCTGACGGCTCTGGAGACCGTCGCGAACCGGACCGAGGTCGTGCCCCTGCACGTCACCTCCGCCCGGCTCGTGCCGGCCATGGCGAGCACAATCGGAGCCACGGCACTCGAACAGGCCGGATTCACGGTCGACTTGCGGGGACCGGTGGAGGAAGCGGAAACTCCTCTCGTCCACGACGATCGCTTCCTCGCTCCCGCCCCGGCACACCGGGCGACCACTACCGGACCCGGCACTCCCTTCACGTCCTAGACGTGCGTGGGCGGCATGGCGTGAACACCGAACTCGCGTCCGAAGTGACCGAGCGTGCACGGAAGTTGTTGCCTGAGGAAAGCTGCCGGCCGGGTCCGCGTCATCCTGGGAAAGAGGGCCTCGCCCGGGGTGCGCGTCGATGGCACCGAGCGGATACTCGAAGTAGACACGGTTCTCACCTCTTCGGTCATGCGCACGAAGCAGAGACAGTGAGACCGCTCGCTACACGGCTGAGCCGGCATCCCGGAATTCACCTCGCCGTACTGAGGTGCGGAGCAGGTGGGGCCCGGCGCGTCAGACGCGATTGTCCGGTCACCGTAGAACCGTCCGCCTGGCGATCGACACCGTCGATGCGCCGCCTCCGGCGCAGACGATCGACGAGGGCGAGCTCCAGTCGGGATCGGCGTGATTGTTCCGAACGCGGAGAACAACCACGCAACCACATCCGATGAGTCAGGTATCCCCTCCTCTCCTCATACGCGAGGTGTCCCATGACCAGGACCTCCCACCTCCATTGCATCATCCCCCCACACCTGCTCGAGAAGCTTCTGAGCAGTGACGACAGCGAAGTGCGCCAGATGGCTCTGAACACCATGCTGACCACCGCCCGGTTGCGGGGTGAGCGAGGGATCCGGGCGTCCTTCGCCGGCGCCGCCGCCCCCGGCAACGGCCGGCGGACCGTCTTCGACTGCCAGAACGGCACCTTCCTCCCCTCGGCTGTCTTCGCCCGGTCGGAGGACGGCCCGGAGTCCCCTGACGATTCCGTCAACCGGGCATTCGACGGACTCGGAACGACACGCGATTTCTACAAGGCGGTGTTCAACCGCAATTCGATCGACGGCCAGGGGATGCGCCTGGACGCGTTCGCCCACTTCGGCGAAAGGTTCAACAACGCTTTCTGGGACGGCCGGCAGATGGTCTTCGGTGACGGCGACGGAAGGATGTTCTCCGACTTCACCGGATCCGTCGACGTGATCGGCCATGAGCTGACACACGGAGTCACCGAGCTCACCGCGGGACTCAAGTATCACAACCAGTCCGGGGCCCTGAACGAATCGATGTCGGATGTCTTCGGGTCGCTGGTCAAACAGTGGTCGCTGAAGCAGTCGGCCGATGAGGCGGACTGGCTGATCGCGCCGGACATCTTCACCCCGGGGATCGACGCCGACGCCCTGCGGTCGATGAAGGCCCCGGGGCACGCGTACGACAACGCCCTGTTCGGCAGGGACCCCCAACCCGACAACATGGAGCACTTCGTCAGACTGCCGGACACCGAGATGGGTGACGTCGGCGGGGTGCACATCAACTCCGGCATCCCGAACAAGGCGTTCTTCCTGACGGCGTCGCGCATCGGCGGATTCGCCTGGGAGGCTCCCGGCCTCATCTGGTACGAATCGCTCAAGGCTTCCAACGCCGAGACTCAGTTCCAGGAGTTCGCGAACACCACGTACCGCAAGGCCGCGGAACTGTTCGGCGACGACAGCGACGAACAGTTGGCCGTACTGGCCGCCTGGCAGGATGTCGGCATCCAGATCAGCGGCATCCTGGCAGGTGTCGCCCGCTCGCGAAGCCTCGCCGCCAACCGGAACGGTGGCGCGGGCGGGGAAAAGGGAATGGCAACCGTGAGCCGGCAGATCGGCGCACTGGCCGCCCAGGTGACGGGGCTGGCCAGGGACGTGACCGCGCTGAAGGGCAAGTGACCGACGGCGGTTGACGCCGGCCCCCAACGGCGAGGGAGCCGGTCGGTCGGCCGGGAAGGTGTGCCCGATGCGGGTGACCTGGGAAGCACAGGGAGGCCAGGCGGCCGCGATCCGCCTGAGCCTCCCGCCCAAGGTGCTGGACACCGATGACCTGTCCGAGAGCACGGCGGGAGAGCTGGACCGGCTGGTGGCGGCAGCGGCCCCCGAGGCCGGCGGGGAACGACCGAGCCGAGCCAGGGACGCGATGAGCCACACGATCACGGTGGAGGACGGTGGCGGCTCGACCACTCTGACCCAGTCCGAAGCCGCCATGTCCCCGGCGTTCGCGGCTCTGCTCGGCTGGCTCGAAAAACACGTCGCGCAACAGTGATGCATCCAAGAGCCTCCGGATGAAGGGCCGCGAGATCCTGTGTGGTTGCTGCCAGTGGGCGGCGGTCTCCGTCACGAGGTTCAGGCCGTCGCCTCACACGCAGAATCTTCCGCGACATCAGCAGAGGGACCCGTCGGCCGACTCGGGCTGTCCTTACCGGAACTGTGCAACACCCTTTGGCCACACAGTTGGTGAGAGGCCCTCATACCACCGACACCGTCGGCTTCTTTGAGATGCACCTGGGGCGCCTGAAGCGCATGATGGAGAGGGGCTCTCCTATCTTGGAGGCGATGAGGATGCGACGTGTGTTCACCGCCGCAGCGGCCCTTGCTCTTCCCCTTGCCCTTGCGGGAGCACCGTCTGTCGCTGCGTCCGGCGGAACCTCCGTCAACGCGACTTCCAGTGTTCAAGTCGTGCACCAGTTGAAGAATCCGGCACATCTCGTGTCCCAGGGCCCGGACGACATCTGCAACTACACCAAGAGTCGACCGAGCCTTCATCAAGGATCCGCTGGGCGGGCAGTACAACAAGCTCAGTGCTACCTGAATCAGGCGATCGGTGCCGGCCTGGACGAGGACGGGGACTTCGGTCAGCTCACGAAGTCCGCGACGAAGGAATTCCAGCAATGTGCCGAGATCGTCGTCGACGGGGTCGTCGGAGCGCAGACGTGGTCCTTCCTTTCCTTCTGGGCCAACGCTCCGGACGCTCCCTTCTGTTGACCAGGCAGGGGGCACCTGGGAATTCCGGTGCCTGACGTCATTGGCCCAGGCATACGAGGCATGCCATCGCCCAAGGAGCCCACCGCACGCCCCCGCGGTCCGAACACTCCCGCGTCCCCAGGGGCACCCAGCCATGTCGGCGGAACCGGTCCACATCAGGCCGAGGAGAACACCATGGCCGATAACATGCACGCTCACATCCCGTCCGAGATCCTGGCGGGCCGGGGACAACCACCACGCGAACCGGTCACGGACCCTACGCTGGGCCTCCCGGTCGATCACCCGGAGCCGGGACAGGAGCCACGCCACCGGCTCGTGACGATCGGCGACTCACTCACGCACGGGTTCCAGAGCGGAGCGGTCTTCAACACCGACCTGTCCTACCCGGCGATCATCGCTCACGAACTGGGATCCGGCACCGACTTCCGATTCCCCGTGTACCCGGGGTACGGAGGGCTGCCCCTCAACATCGAGCTGCTGCTGAGAGAGCTTCAGGAGCGCTTCGGCAAGGATCTGGACTGGTGGGAGGTCCCGCTGGCCCTCTTCCACGCCCGCAGGTTCCTGGACGAGGTCGAGGACTACTGGGAGCGCGGGCCCGGAAGCGTCGTCCCGCAGATCAACGCCATCAACCACAACCTCTCCGTGTACGGCTGGGACCTGCGCGACGTCCTCGAAAAGAGCGCCAAGATCTGCCAGGACGCCATCGCGACGCCCACCGACAACCTGCTGCGGCAGACCGTGGAGAACAACGGTGACCGCGCGGCCCTGCGGGTCCTGCCCTCCAGCAGCGTCGACCGGGGCGGAACCATGACCCTGCTGGGGGCGGCCCGCCGCCTCGGTGAGGACCGGCCCACCGGAGAGGGCCACGGAATCGAGACCCTGATCGTCTTCCTCGGCGCCAACAACGCCCTGCAGACGGTGACCCAGCTCAGAGTGGAGTGGAGTGGTGAGGGATACGACGACCTCGAACGCAAGAAGGCGTACACGGTCTGGGATCCCACCCACTTCAAGGACGAGCTGAGGCAAGTCGCCGCCCAAGTACGGCAGATCGCGGCTCGCCATGTCATCTGGTGCACCGTCCCGCACGTCACCATCGCCCCGCTCGCCCGTGGAATCGGCGACAAGAGCGCTCCAGGGTCCAGGTACTTCCCCTACTACACCCGGCCCTGGATCGACGACGACACCTTCAGCCCCGTCCTGCACCCTCACCTGACGGGACAGCAGGCGGAAGACATCGACCGGGCCATCGACCTCTACAACGAGGCCATCACCGACCATGTGAGAGCGGCGCGGACGGCGGGAGCGGACTGGCTCCTCATGGACACGGCCGGCCTGCTCGACCGACTCGCGTCACGCCGGTACATGAAGGACATGACGGCCCAACCCTCATGGTGGCGGCCCTACCAACTGCCGCCGCAACTGACGGCCCTCGCTCCGGAGCCGAACTCCCACTTCATCACGAGCGACGGCACAAAACGCACCGACGGCGGCCTGTTCTCGCTCGACGGCGTTCACCCCACCACCATCGCCTACGGGATCGTCGCCCAGGAATTGATCAACGTCATGCTCACCGCCGGTGTGCGGTTCCGCCACTCCGACGGCAGCCTACGGACAGCCCCGGTCACGGTCGACTTCGACCGGCTCATCCGCCGCGACACCCTGGTCAACCAGCCTCCCGGCAACCTGGATTCCACCTTGAACATCCTCGCCTGGGCGCAGTCGTCGCTCGGCCTCCTGAAACGCGCCCTGTACTTCCGCGTCTGACAGGCTTCCCGAATCCGAAACCGCCGGCGTCCCGCAACCCGTCTCCGGATCAGTCGACAGCGGCCGACGGCTCACTGTCCGGCCGTGCCCAAAATCGCGTCGGCCGTCGCGAAGCGGTGCTCTCCCAGCTTCAGTACTTCGCGGAGGTAACCGAAGTACTCCGTTTCCGCGGTCCCGGTGAGCACCGCCAGGAGGAAGGCGAGGCACCCCCTGTCGTGCTGCTCCCACAGGGGACCGCGCCCCTCGTTGTAGAGCACGGTCCACTCGTCGGGGTGCTGACCGGGCCGCGCCAGCCAGTACAGGAACGCCCCCGTGCCCTCCTCGAAAGCCCACGGCAGGACCTTCGCCCCGGCCTCCCGCAGACCGGCGGGCTTCTCCTCGAACTCCCACAGGTCGCCCAGGATTTCGGCGCGCTCCGCCGTCTGCGCGTGCAGGTCGCAGTCGTCGTAGGCGGAGTCGGGGACGAGCAGCCAGACCGTCTCGTCGAAGATGCCATCGCCGTACGTCTCGACGAGCCGTTTGTAGTCGGCCGGGAGACCTACACCGAGGGCACGCTCGGCCTGCGCCCAGTCGACAACGGGTGGCGGATCGGCGGGAGGAGGGCAGAGCCGGACGAGGGCGTCGAGGGCGATCACGGAACGGACGCTACAGCGACACAGGCCGCTACTCGCGGGCGGGTTCCCGGCCCGGTCCGAGGGCGCCGGCGCAGGTCAGGATGTCAGCTCTCGCGAGCCGCGCGGAGTTCCTCGGTCGCTGATCCTAGAGCCCCTCACTCGGAACGCCGATACGGCGCAACAGGCCGAGCAGCGTGGCCCGTTCGCCTTCGTCCAGCGGGTCGAAGGACGCGGCGAGGACTTCGCGGGTGACGGTACGCCCCGCCCTCAGGACGTGTTCGCCGGTCTCCGTCAGGTGGTGCTCGATACGCCGGCCGCGGCCGGGACGGCGCTCGATGAGGTGCTGGGCCGCGAGCCGGGAGGCCAGTGTGCCGAAGGACTGGTCGCCCTGGAAGGTGGCGACCGCCAGCTCATGTGCGGATGCTCCGGGCGTACGGGCGATGGCCCGCAGCGCGTCCCACTGCGCCAGCGTCGTGCCGACCGCCGCGAGGCGGGTGTCGAGCGCGCGGTGGTGCCGGTACTGCGCTTCCTTCACGGCGCGCCCCAGCTCTTCGACATCGACGGGGACGGCGGGCGAGCCCGGGTCCACGGCGGCCGGGGCGGCGAGGCCGGACGCGGTGCCGGTGTCGGCGGACGTCCTGGTACCGGCCTTGTCGGCTGCGGTTCGGGCCCTGGAGTCGTCATGGTTCGCGGTCATGGCCGCATCCTATTCCAGAATCTATGGTTGCGTATATACGTATGCGTAGATACGGTGGGCGCATGACCGACACCGAGATGCGAACCCGTACCGTCCACCCACGCCCCGACCTCCCCGTCACCCTCACCGAGACCGGACCGGCCGACGGCCGCCTCGCGCTCGTCCTGCACGGCGGCGGCGGTCCCGCCACCGTCCAGGGCATCGCCGCGCATCTGGCCGGCCGGCACGGCATGCGATGCGTCGTTCCCACCCACCCGGGCTGGAACGGGACCGAGCGCCCGGACTGGCTCACCGGCGTCGACGACCTGGCACTCACCTATCTGCACTGGCTCAGGGACGAGGGTCACCGCGACGTCCTCGTCGTCGGTTCCTCGATCGGCGGCTGGACCGCGGCCGAGATGGCCTTCCGCGACGACGGCGCGGTGATCAGCTCGCTGGTTCTGGTCAACGCCGCGGGCGTGGCTGTCCCGGGAGAGCCGGTCCGCGAGATCTTCGGGCTCCGGCCGGACGAGATCGCCGCGTACTCCTTCCATGATCCGGCCCGCTTCGCGGTGGACCCGGCCGCCCTCACCGAGGAGCGGATCGCGGTCCAGCAGGCCAACATGGCCACGCTCCGCCTCCTGGCCGGTGACCCGTACATGCACGACCCGAAGCTCCTGAACCGGCTCGGACGGGTGCGCATCCCGGCCCTTGTGGTGTGGGGGGAGAGCGACCGCATCGTCACGCCCGCGTACGGGCGGGCCTACGCGCGGGCGTTCGCCCGTGGGCGCTTCGAACCGATCGCCGAGGCCGGCCATCTGCCGCACATCGAGCGCTCCGAAGCGACGTTCGCCGCCCTCGACGCGCACATCGACGCGCACGCCGGTGCCGCGAGTGCGCCTGCCCTGCCGAGGTAGGGGTGCCCTCCGGCGCCACGGACAGTGATGCGTTCGCGCATGTCACGGTGCGTCCTGGTCCGTCGGTGCGAAGGCGCGGTGTCGCGCGAGTGCGATCACGGTCAGGCTCAGGACTCCGAGTCCTGCCGCGACCGTGGCGTCGGCGGTGACGTCGACACGCTGCAGGAGAAGGCCGCCGATGATGCCGCCGAGTGCCATGGCCGCGTTCCACAAGGTCACAAGGATGGCCTGCGCGGTGTCGGCGACGGCTGGACTCCGACGTGTTCCGGCAAGACCGGCCGCGGTCTGAAGGAGCGTGGGCGCCGCGCCCCACCCCAGACCCCACGCGACGGCCGCCACCCAGATGACGGCGTGTGCCGTGGTGGCGGCGAAGGCGGCCGTGGCGAGGGTGAACAGCGCCGCGGCGGCCAGTGCGAGCCCACGAAGACGACCGTCGATGTGATGGCCGGTGTACCAGATGCTGAACAGGCATGCGATGCCGAAGGCCAGCAGGATCGCGTCGGCCGCGCTGCCGAGGCCGGCATGCGCCAGGTACGGCGCGATGTACGCGTAGATGACCGTGTGGCCGAGGACGAAGGTCACGACGACGGCCATGATGGCGGTGACCCCGGGGACGCGGAGCGTTTGCAGGGTGGTCGGCTTCGGCTTCTCGGCGGTCGCCGTCGGCCGGCTGATGGCGGGAACGCCGTACGCGATCCACCCGAGGACGGCGAGAGTGATCGCTGAGACAGCCGCGAAGGACACTCGCCACCCGATCTGTTGCCCGATCAGCGTTCCGGCGGGAACACCCAGCGACAACGCCAGGGGGATCCCGGTCATCGCGATCGCGATGGCGCGTCCTTCCTGACCGGCGGGCGCGATACGCCGCGCGTATCCGGCGAGGATCGCCCACGCGAGTCCGGCGGCGACGCCGGCGAGGAACCGTGAGGCGAGCAGGACCGCGTACGTGGACGCGGCGGCGGTGAGCGTGTTCGCGACCAGGAAGACGGCCATGGCGCCCAGCAGCAACGGCTTGCGCCGGATTCCCGCCGTGGCGGCGGCCAGCGGTATGGCGGTGAAAGCCGTGCCGGCGGCGTACACGGTGACGGTCTGGCCCGCCGCGCCGGAGCTGACGCCGAGTGAGGAGGACATCTGAGGGAGTACGCCCGCCGGCAGGGTCTCGGTCAGGCTGGTGATGAAGACCGCGGTGCCCAGTGCCAGCAGGGCGGACCAGGGCAGGACATCACGTCGTGTCGGAGAGGCTGTTGTGGTCGTCATGCACTGATCGTGAAACCCTCACATACGTGTGATGGTCAAGTCGGGGCCGCGCGACTAACCTCAATCAGGTGCGGATCGGTGAACTGTCAAGCGTGACGGGCGTGTCCCGGCGCCTGCTGCGCTACTACGAGGAGCAGGGCCTGATCGTGCCGGACCGGTCGGCGAACGGATACCGCGACTACGACGACCGGAACGCGGACCGCGTGAAGCAGATACGCGGCCTGCTGGCGGCGGGGCTGCCCACCCGGCTCATCAAGCAGATCCTGCCCTGCCTGGACAAGCCCAGGTCCATTCACTTCCCGGACGCGACCCCGGAAATGCTGGCGTTGCTGACCTCGGAGCGGGACAAGCTCACCGACCGGATCGAGACGCTCACCCGCAACCGCAACGCGATGACCGAGTACCTGACCGAGGTGGAACAGCACCGCGCGCCGGTCGCGCCCGGCCGACCGGACAGCGTCTGATCAACTGCGCCGCGTCTGGGGCCAGTTCATCACCGGACAAGCTCGTGGACATTCCCGTCGCCGTCGTCCGTCCCCTTACCTGACGAGTTCGCGGACAATCCTGTCGCCGTCGTCCGCGAGCACCGCGGGCCGCAGCCGAACCCCGCGCAGCCCGAACTGCTCGCGCCAGTCGGCCAGTTCCCGGGCGAGGCGATCCGTGGTTCCGACGAACACGTACGTGTCCGGTGCCCAGACGAAGCCGGCGGCCTCGTTCAGGCGGGCGAGCCTGGCCCGCGCGTGCTCTTCGGTGTCGCCCAGCACCACCGCGACGTCCGCGTACACCTCGGTCCCGTCGGCGTCCGGCGTCAGCCTCTCGACTTCCCGAAACGCCGTCAGGAGCGCGGGAATCGGATGCTCCTGGGACGGAGTGACGAAGACCCGGTCCGCGACGGCGGCGGCGAGTCGATAGGGCTCCAGCGCGTGATGCGCGAGCACCGCGACCTTCGGGGCGTTCCGCACCGGCACGGTCAGCGGGCCGGCCGCCGGATACCTTTCCGTCCCGGTGAGTTCCAGCGGGGCGACCATGCCCGGGCGCAGGAATGTGTCCCCTGAGCCCAGGCTCTCGCCGGGAAACGTCCGCCACAGCTCGCGTACGGTCCGCACGTAGTCCTCGGCATCACGAAAGAGATCCCGCAGTCGGCGCGCGATGCGGGTCGGGACGTACAGGTCCTCGGGTCGTAGCCCGGGCGTCGCCGGTCCACCGACCACCATCGCGTCGCGCGCGTCGGCGGAAACCTGGGGCCGCCACACCACCCGGCCCGGCCCGATCGCCGCCAAGGACGCCATCTGCACGGCGACGTGGAACGGATTGGTGTGCGTCACGTTGCGCGAGACCACCACCTCGCCGAGGTCCGTCGTCGCCAGCAGGATTGCCGCGGTGACCACAGGATCGAGTCGTCCGCGCACCCGGTCGTGGGCCTGATCGGCGGTGGCGAACCGGTCGCTCTGCAGGCTCAGACCGTCCTCGAGCGTGACGAAGTCGATGCCGCCCGACGCGGCCGCACGCCCCCAGCCTGTCCAATAGCCGCTTGCGAAGACCTCTTCGGCATCCTTCACCGGCGACGACAGCCACGAGGCGGGGTGCCAGCCCGTGCCCTCCAGTGCCAGGCCGAACCGAAACGAGCCGGGGTCCACCAAATTCCTGTCCATGACTCGATTGCACAACCATCACACCGATGTGAAGGTCAATGCGTCATCAGCCTGAGGGCGACGCTCCGCGACGGCGAGTCGGGCGTCAGGTCGCGGACGGTGCCTGCGAGCGGTCCCGCACGATGATCTTGCCGGTGTTCTCGCCCCGCAGCATTCCCAGGAACGCGTCCACGATGTGCTTGAACCCGTCGACGACCGTCTCGTCCGGAGCGAGCCGGCTGCTCTGCAGATGCGGCACCGCGAACTCGTACAACTCCTCCTGGAGCTCACGGTAGTTGCTGACCAGGAAGCCCTCCATCCGAAGGCTCTTCTCCACGATGTGGGCGTAGTCGAAGCGAGGCGACGGCGCCTCGGGGGTGTTGTACTGGCTGATCGTGCCGACGCGGACGACGCGCCCGAATTCGCGCAACGCTCCCACAGCAGCGGCCAGTTGCTCGCCGCCTACGTTGTCGACGAACACGTCGATCCCGTCCGGTGCCGCCTTGGCGAGCAGATCGGCGGCGGGCCCGTCGTGGTAGTCGAAGACGGCGTCATAGCCCACCTCCCGCGTGAGGCGGTCCGCCTTCGCCGCCGAACCCGCGCTGCCCACGAGCCGTCCGGCGCCGAGCAGCCGGGCGAAGCGCCCGGCCGCCGTGCCGACCCCGCCCGCGGCGGCCGACACGAACAGGTCCTCGCCCTCCTGGAGCCGGGCGATCCGGGTGAGGCCCACGTAGGCGGTCAGGCCGGTGCCGCCGAGGGTGCTCAAGTACGCGGTCAGGGGCACCTTGTCGAAGCGGGGCAGCCTACGGATCTCCTCGGGCGTGACGGTCGCGTGGGTGCGCCAGCCCTTCCGGTGGAACAGGCTCTCGCCCTCGTTCAGCCGGGGCGTGCGTGAGGCGATGACCCGTCCGATGGTGCGGCCCTCCAGCGGAGCGTCGAGCGCGAAGCCGCCGGGCAGGCCGTCCATCATCTCGCGGTGATACGGGTCGACGGACCAGTAGAGGTTCTCCACGAGCGCGCTGCCGGCGGCGGGCTCGGGAAGCGGGGATTCGACGAAGGCGAAGTGCTCGGAGGTGGGAAAGCCGTAGGGGCGGGCGGTCTGGTGCACGGTGAGCGCGGTCTCGGTCATGCCCCGGACCGTAGGACGGGAATGCGTCAACGGGTCAGCCGGTTGGGCTCATGCGACACACCGTTCCATGAGCAGTTCTCATACCGTGAGGTGAGCGCCCCGTGGCCCGCAAGACCGACTCCGATCTCACCCCGCAGGAACTGCGCGTCCTGGTGGCGGTCGCGGAGGCCGGAGCCTTCTCGGCCGCCGCCGAGGCACTCGGTCTGACGCAGTCCGCGGTCTCCCACTCGGTACGCGGCAGTGAGCGCAAGATCGGTGCCGTGCTCTTCGACCGCGGCCGCACCGGCGCCCGCCCAACGCCTGCCGGGGACAAGGCCGTCGCTTACGCCCGCCGCATCCTGCGTCTGCTGGACGTGCTGACCGCCGAGGCGCGCGGTGCGGCCCGGTCCGACACGGTGGAGGGGCCGTTGCGGATCGTGGCCTTCCGCAGCGCGGCTCTCCACCTGCTGCCGCCCGTTCTCCAGCGGCTACGCGCCCGGTACCCCGGGATCGAACCCCGGGTGCGGATCGTACGCGAGGTGGGACGCGGAACCGCGGGCGAAGTGGCCGACGGGAAAGCCGACTTGGCCATCGCCACACTGAGCGGCTCCGTGCCGCTTCCACCGGGCCTGGTCGCGACCCGGCTCCTCGACGAGCCGTATGCCCTGGTACACCCGACGGGCCACGCCGCTCCGCGCTCGCTGCCGCTGGTCGACTGGGCCGAGAACTGCGGCTCCTACACCCGCGACTGGTGGGCGGCTCAGGCCTGGATCCCGAAGGCGACCGTCGAAGCCGAGGACGACGGAGCGGTGCTCTCCCTGGTGAGCGCGGGTCACGGCATGGCGATCATGCCGGCGCTCTCCCTGGCCGGAGCGGCGAACTCCGTCGGGATCACTGATCTCGGCCTCGAACGCCCGACACGCCAGGTCGGGTACGTCACCACCTCCGAACTGGCCGGAACCGCCGTCGTACGCGCCCTGGTGAGGGAACTGCGGGCGACGGTCCCGCATGCGGTGAGCCTTCTCAACGGGGAGACTTGATCAGGTCACGTGCCGGGTTCGTCGTCGGTCAGGGTCAGGTTGGCCCCGGAAGTCGGGTCGAAGACGTGCATCTTGGCGGTGTCCACCCAGAGTTCGGCCCGGCCGCCCTCGCGCACCCGCGTGGAGGCGTCGAGGCGGGTGACGATCTGGTGCCCGCCCGCCCCGGTGTCGGTAGTCCCCGAGTCGGCCGCGAGTTCGGCGAGTTCGGAGGTGGCGGTGGGCTGCCACTCGTCCTCGGTGAAGTACGCGTACACGTCTGATCCGAGGGATTCGACCACGTCGATGTCCACGCCGAAGGTCGTACCCGATCCGGCCCTGCCCTGGTCCACGAGCGTGGCGTCCTCGAAGGCCTCCGGGCGCAGCCCCACGATCAGGTCTCTGGGGGCGTGGTGCTCCTCGAGCGTGCGGCGCAGCCGGTCGCCGAGGTCGAGGTCGCCCACCGATGTGCGCAGGCGGCCGCCCTCCGCGGTGGCGTGCAGGAAGTTCATCGCGGGCGAACCGATGAACCCGGCGACGAAGAGGTTCTTCGGCTGCTCGTAGAGGCGTTGCGGGGTCCCGATCTGCTGGACGACTCCGCCGCGCATCACCACCACCCGGTCGCCGAGTGTCATGGCCTCGGTCTGGTCGTGGGTGACGTAGACCGTGGTGCTGCCGAGGCGCTGCTGGAGGCGGGAGATCTGGGTGCGCATCTGGACGCGGAGCTTCGCGTCCAGATTGGAGAGCGGCTCGTCCATCAGGAACGCCTTCGGGTCGCGCACGATGGCCCGTCCCATGGCCACCCGTTGGCGCTGGCCTCCGGAGAGGTTGGCGGGTTTGCGGTCGAGATGGTCCGTCAGGTCCAGGATGCGGGCCGCCTCTTCGACCTTCTCGCGGATGGCCGCCTTGTCCACCTTGGCCAGCCGGAGCGCGAAACCCATGTTGTCGCGCACGCTCATGTGCGGGTACAGGGCGTAGCTCTGGAAGACCATGGCGATGTCACGGTCTTTCGGAGTCCTGTCGTTGACGACCTCTCCGTCGATCAGGAGTCTGCCTTCGGTGATGTCCTCCAGCCCGGCGATCATGTTGAGGGTGGTGGACTTACCGCAGCCGGAGGGACCGACGAGGATGACGAACTCGCCGTCCCCGACACGGAGGTTGACGTCCTTCACCGCCACCGCACCATCGGGGTAGCGCTTGGTGATGCCTTCGAGAACGATCTCTGCCACGGTCGGTCCTTCTTGTCCTGACGAACGGCTGCCGCCGGTCAGCCCTTGACGGCTCCGGAGGTGAGCCCGGCCACGATGCGCCGCTGGAAGAGCAGCACGAAGACGATGATGGGGATGGTGATCACCACCGCGGCGGCGGCGATCGAACCGGTGGGCTGGGCGAACTGACTGCTTCCGGTGAAGAAGGCGATGGCCGCCGGAACGGTCCGGGCCGCCGAGGTCGAGGTCAGCGAGATCGCGAAGAGGAAGTCGTTCCAGCAGAAGATGAACACCAGGATCGCCGTGGTGAACACTCCCGGCGCCGCGAGCGGAGCGATCACCAGCCGGAACGCCTGCGCCGGGGTGGCGCCGTCCACCTTGGCCGCCTTCTCCAGGTCCCAGGGGATCTCCCGGAAGAAGGCCGACAGGGTGTAGATGGCGAGCGGCAGCGAGAAGGTCATGTACGGGATGATCAAACCGGTCCAGGTGTCGAAAATGCCGATGATCCGCTCGATGTTGAACAACGGCGAGACCAACGAGATGGGCGGGAACATCGCGATCAGCAGGGACATCCCGATCAGCAGACTCTTTCCGGGAAACCGGAGCCGGGCGACGGCGTAGGCGGCCATGGTGCCCAGCACGACCGCGATCACCGTGGAGATGAGCGCGATGCCGATGGAATTGATCAGCGCCCGGGTGAACTCGGACGTCTGGAAGATCCCGCGGTAGTTCTCCCAGGTCCACTTGGTCGGGATGAAGCTGCCGTCGGTCAGCGTGCTGGGGTCCTTGAAGGACAGCGCGATGATCCACCAGACCGGGAAGAGCGCGTAGGCGATCACGAGGATGTTGACGACGGCCCACCCCGACCTCCGTCGTCGTCCGGCGGCGGACATCAGCGTCCCCCTTCCTGGGCACCGGGGGCGGCTGCCCCGAACAGTTTGATGAAGGCGAAGGCGATCAACGCCACGCACAGGAAGATCAGTACGGAGATGGCAGACCCGATGCCCAGGTTGAGCGCGGTGAAGAGGTTGTCGTACCCGAGGATGGACACCGAGCCGGTGTTGTGCGCGCCGGACGTGAGGATGTAGATGTTGTCGAAGATCCGGAAGGCGTCCAGGGTCCGGAAGAGCAGGGCGACCAGGATGGCCGGCTTCATCAGGGGGACGGTCACCAGGAAGAAGCGCTGCCAGGCTCCGGCGCCGTCCACCTGGGCCGCGCGCAGCGTCTCCTCCGGCACGAGGGCGAGGCCGGCGAGCAGCAGCAGCGCCATGAAGGGGGTGGTCTTCCACACCTCGGCCAGGATGATCAGTCCGATCGCCGGCCACTGTTCGGTCAGCGGCGCATCACCGGAGGGCAGCAGATCGGCCAGGTAGCCGGTTTCCGGGGTCCAGGCGTACTGCCAGGAGTAGGCGGCGACCACGGTGACGATGCCGTACGGGATCAGGATGGCGGTACGAACCGTGCCGCGGCCGAAGATGGTGCGATGCATGACCAGCGCCAGGGCGAATCCGAGGACGAGTTCCACGGCCACGGAGACCGTGGTGATGAGCACCGTCACCCACAGGGCCTGCCACCAGAACTCGGATGACAGGACGGCACCGTAGTTGCTGAAGCCGACGAAGTGAGCCTGCTGCGGGAAGCGGAGATCGTATCGCTGGAGCGAGAGATAGATCGCGTAGACGATGGGGTAGGCGGTGACGGCGAGCATGACGATCACGGCGGGCGCGCAGAGCATCCAGCCCAACCGGCGCTCCTGCCGGGCCCCTTCGGACAGAGCGCGGCCGTCTTTGGACACCGGTGGGTGCTCAGGGGCGGTCGGAGCCGACTGGGTCACGGGATCAGCCCCTTCGAGTCGAGGGCGTCCTTGATCTGGCCACTGATCTTCTGCACGTCCGGTCTCGGCTGGATCCCGTTCGGCGGCGACAGGGTGTGCGAGATCGCGATGGACACGTTCTGGTAGGCGGGGGTCTTGGGCCGGATGCTGGCGTTCTCCAGGGCCGCCAGAACGGTGGAGGCGAAGGGGTAGTTCTTGACCAGCGCAGGGTCCGAGTAGAGCGGGCGGAGCGTGGGCGGCAGTCCGCCCTCGAGCGCCGCGGTCAGCTGGTTCTGCCGGTTCCGCAGGCACAGGGCCGCTTCGAAGGCGAACTCGGCGTGACGGGTGTAGGCGCCGATGGCCAGGTCGATGCCACCGATGGTGGGTTTGGCGGGCCGGCCCCTTCCGATCGCCGGGTAGGGCGCCCATCGGAACTGCTTGAAGAGCTTGGGGTTGTTGGCCTTCATCGAGGGATACACGAAGGGGTAGTTGATCTCGAAAGCCGCGCTGCCGGACTCCATGGCCAGCCGGTTCTGGTCCTCCATCTGATTGGACAGGGACGGGTCGGCCGCGGCAGAGGTGGCCAAAGTCTTCATGATGGAGGCCGCGAGCACGGCGGGTGGGCCCAGCCTGGGAGCCGTAGCCGTCGCGTTGAGGATGGAGCCGCCGGCGCTCTCCACCAGCGAGTTGAACCAGACCGTGAGTCCTTCGTACTGCGCGCCCTGGATCTCCACGTAGTGCGGCTTGCCCTGCTTCGCCAGGCGGCCGGCCATCAGGAGCATCTCGGCCCATGTCTCGGGCGGTGTGGGGACCAGGTCCTTGCGATACCAGAGCAGTTGGGTGTTCGTGTTGTACGGGACGGCGTACAACCGACCCTTCCACGTGGCCGTCCGCAGCGGGACCTCCAGGGTGTCCCGGACGGCCGCGGCGCGGTTGCCCCCGGTCCACGGCAGGATCCATTTGGCTTCCGCGAACTCGGCGGGCCAGGTGACGTCCAGTCCGATGATGTCGACCGTGTCGTCCTTGGCGGCCAGCCGACGCACCAGTTGCTGACGCTGCCCGTCCGCGGTGCGGGGCAGTTTGTTGTAACCGATCCGGTAGCGCCCGCCGGACTGCTTGGCACAGGCCTTGGCCGCACTGGCGAGCGCCCCGGAATCATCGGGGAAGTTGTACCAGTTGAGCGTCACCGGTCCGCCGCCTCCGCCACCACAGCCGGCCAGCAGAGCTGCCGACAGGCACAGAGCGAGCAGAACCCGCAGGAGGCCACGGTTGCCGGACGAAGGCGCCACCCCACACTCCTTCCTGACCAGTGCGATAGACCCGGGCAGAACGGAGAAAAGCCCGGACGCGGGAGAGGCTAGGCCCGCACCCGACGCCACCTCGCACGCCACACCGACCAGTCATCCGATCGGACGCAGAGAGCCCGGCCCTCGCCATTGCCATACCTGCAAGCCCTTAGCTTGTTCCCTAAGGTCGGACCGGGCCGGTGGCGACATGTGGCAGCGGGACGCCAACGGCTCCGAGCAAATCCGATGGCACCGACAGCCTTCCGGCGACAAGACTGCACCGGTGAACCCCCTGCCACCGCCGCCCGACCCGCTCCTCCTGCCGGTACGGGACCCGCGCGCCCGCGACCTCGTGCTCGACTATGCGGACATGCACGCCCTGGTTGCCGACCTGGTTCTGCCCGGCGGCGCGTCGATGTACGTCATGAGCGCGATGGAAACCTCCCGCGAGCTCATCCGGCACTCCTACTACCGGTACGAGTTCGCCACCGTCGCCGTCACACATTCCCTGTTCGCCCTGGAGCACGTCCTCGCCGAGCGCCTGACCACGAAGGAACCGCTCCACGTCCTCATCGATCGGGCCACCGACGCAGGGCTCGTCACGGCCGGCCTCGCCGCCGAACTCGACCGCGGCCGACTGCTGCGCGACAGGCTCATGCAGGGCTCCCGGTCAAGTGCCGCCCTCCACCCGCTCCGGGCCGTCGCCATGGTGCGTGCCGTCTTCGACGCCGTCTCCCTGCTCCTTCGCTCACCGTCCACGGCAGAGGCGCCAGACGGCGACGTGCGCGGAGCACAGCCCGACGGCGGCCTCGCCCGGCTGTGGGAGGACCACCTGCACGCACGCTTCCCCGACGGCTTCCGCGGCGTGGACATCGACGGCGTAGAGCTGGTCCTCCTGGACGCCGACGTCGCCGGCCTCGTGCAGAGGGAGCTGAAGGGCGGACTCGACGACAGTGGCATCGCCTGCCTCTGGGGCTGCATCGCCGACCTCGACAAGATCGTTCCTCTGATCAACGAGGAGTACTGCACCTCCTACTTCACGAAACTTCGGACCATGGCCCAGGTCGTGGCAGCGCCCTACATACCCACGGCGACCTGATCCCGGACCCGGGCGAGATCGCCTGGCAGGGCCGGCCGGCAGAGACCGAATTGTGCGAGGTCGTCGATCAACGGCTCTTCGTTCCGCGAGGACTGAAAGCTCTGCGCCGATACCTGCAGTCGAGTTCGGGCCGGCAGGTGAAGAGGCGTCTCCCCGGCGATCCGCCGATGTCAGTGGCGACTGCGATGCTGTCGGCATGATCCCTTGGAACCTGCTGGTCATCGACAAGGCTCTGCGGGCCAGTTGGGCCGCTGACACCTGTTCCCCGGACGACCTCGCCCGCGCCGGCTGGCAGCCCGGCAACCCGGCGTGGGGTCACTGTGACATCACCGCTTTGATAGTGAACGACATCTTCGGTGGCGACCTCATGGTCGGGGAGGTCCACTGCGGCGGGGAACAGCACGGATTTCACTGGTGGAATCGGTTGCCCAGCGGTGTGGACCTCGACCTGACGCACGAGCAGTTCCGGGATGGCCAGGCCGTGACCGCAGCCCGAGTCGTCAAACGTCCACCTGGGCCTCTTCCTCGGCGTTGGGAGGAGTATCTCCTTCTGCGCGAGCGCGTCCTCGAACTTCTCGGTCACCTCCCCGAGCCTGCTGCCTGACCCGCGGAGATCGTGCCTCAACTGCACGTCCCGATCACGGTGGTTCGTGGTGGGGTGCCAACGCACCTGTAGGCCATGTCCTACTCAACGGACGGCCGAGGATGCGCTCGATCGCCTGGCGGTCGCCCGTATCCGCGGGACCAGGGTCGGAAGTGTCTGTCATCCCACCCACCCTGCCGGTACCGCTTCAGTAGCGTCAGAAGATATAAGACAAGCTCAGCACCGGTCGGCACCTCGATCCAGCCTTCTGAGTTCGCGGCGGTAGGGGAGAACGTAGCCGATCCCGCCGACAGCGACCGGTTCCCCGTGCGCCCAGGACCGTAGGGCACCGGGGCACCAACCCCTCTCCCGGCAGTGTCCATCCACGGCTTCGGGCCCTTCGGAGGTATGGGTGACCATACGATCAACACCGTGAGTGGCTCCCCGCACGGCCCGGCAGGCCACCGGACGGAAGGTGACAGGTTCGTGAAGGCGCTGCGACTGCTGACCATGAACACCCTCTTCACCGGCGATGTCCCGACTCGGCTGCGTGCCCTCGGCGTGGCGATCGAGGAGTCCGACTACGACATCGTCTGCCTGCAGGAGGTCATGTACCGCCGCAACGCCCGGCTGATCCGCCGTGCCGCTCCCGCATACCGGCACTTCGCCTGCTCGGGCACGGTCCTGCTCAAGGGCGGCCTGGTGCTGCTGTCCCGGTGGCCGATCAGCCGGTGGCGGTTCGTGCGGTACCCGATGACGGGCCCGGTGCGCGGCGAGTTCGTCATGCGCAAGGGTGCCCAGGTGGCGTCCGTCGCCACCCCGGACGGCGAGCTGGTGGTCGTGAACACCCACCTGTCGGCCAACCGCGACGACGACTGGTCCCCGACGAACCGGTACACAGGGATCGCTGAAGCTGAACTGGCCCTGGTGGCCAAGCTGATCGAGGGCGTCGGCCCGTCCGTACCCGTCGCGGTAGCCGGCGACCTGAACGTCCCGCGCGACTCGGCGGTACTCGCCGACTTCGTCGCCGCGGCAGGGTTACGCGATGTCCTCGCCGGCGACACGCGCCCGACCTACCGGCCCACCCCGCGATGGCCCGCGCCGCCGGCTCTGGACCACGTGCTGGTCCGGGCTGCGGCCGGGGAGACCCTGACCGGCGGTGCCGACTTCGTATTCCAGGACGAGGTGACACTGGACGACGGCCGCCGGGCCTACCTGTCCGACCACTACGGCGTACAGGCGCGGTTGATCCGGTCGAAGTGACACGGAGCGGACACCCAGCCACGCGACGGGGGCGAGCGACCCCACTCTGCACCGCGGGACGGGCCGGACTTCCAGGGCGGACTGTTGCGGGGCGGCAAACGGCAGGATGATGCGCTGAACCGAAGATCCCGCGCGCACGTAAAGGGAAAGGGGACGGGGCCTCTCACAAGGCCCGGTCCCTCATGCCACGCGGGTACGCACCCGACCGAATTCAAGGAGTACGCACCCATGAGCACCGCACGACTGAGCGACCGGCTGTCGAGCCACCAGCCTCTCGTCCTCGGCCTGTTCCGAATCGTCATTGGCCTGCTCTTCGCCAGCGAGGGCGCTGCCACGCTCTTCGGGATACTGGGGAGGCAGAGCAGTCCCGTCGGCGACTGGCCGTTCTGGTACGCCGGTGTCATCGAGCTGGTCTGCGGTGTTCTCGTACTCCTGGGTGTTGCTACGCGCGGCGCCGCGTTCCTCAGCTCGGGTGCCATGGCCTTCGCCTACTTCACCGAGCACCAGAAGGACGGCCTCTTCCCCCTGCAGAACGGTGGCCTGTCGCCCGCGCTGTTCTGCTGGGGGTTCCTGCTCCTGGTCTTCTTCGGGCCCGGCGCCCTGTCCCTGTCCGGTCTGGTCCAGGGCAGGGGAATCGCCCGGGAGACAGTCGGCCTCGACGCGGTCTGAGCGGTCGGCCGCCAGGGCAATGGCGGCCGAGCCGGCGTCTTCCGACCTGTGCCCGGTTGACGGCCTGGGGTGAAGTGGCCGGTGCGGTATGGCTGTTCAGCGGTCGGCGGTCTCGTGTGTGTGGTTTCGGTGGTGTTGGAGCGGGTGTCCTCGCGGCTCGGTCAGGCGACGTTGCTCCGAACGTTCTCGGTCAGGAGGGCCGCCCGCCGAACTGCCAGTTGTGCACCTCGATGTCGGCGTACCGGTCGGCGGTGAGGACGTCACGTGCCGTCTCCGGGTCCGGCGCCCGGAGCAAGACCGCCGTGCCCAGCCACGTGATGCCGTCGTCGGACAGCAGAGGCCCGTAAGCGATCAGCTCGTCCCGGTCGCGCGGTACCGCGAGGTCGGCGGCCTGCCCCGTGCCGAGACCGATCACCAGATACCGGTTGCCGCCGGTCCGGCCGCCGGGGAAGTCCCACATGGTGCGCCCCAGCATGTTGCGCCACCGTCGCAGCAGCACGTCCCGGAAGACGCCGGCCTGGTAGTTGGGCTCGTCGAAGGCGAACGCGCGGGCGGTGGCGGGATCGGGCAGGTCGAGGATGTGCACGCTTCCGGTGGCGGTGTCGCCGTCGTCGGCGAGGGTCGGGCCCCGGGCGATCATCTCCTTCGCGTACTGGTCCATGTAGGACCAATGCCTTTCGAGCAGTTCGTCGCGCAGCGGCCCGGAGCCGGGCCGGTCGCGGTGGTAGCAGAGGAACTCCATGCCCACAGGTTCCCTTCGAGGACATGGCAGAGCGAGTGATTTTCACGGTGACGACCGATCGGCAGCCTGATCCCGCTGCGCGGGCGGCGGCGGGTGGGGTTTCGGTCAGGCCGCCGCGAGCGCCGAGACGCGGGAAGTCGCGGGCGAGGAGTCCCGGCGTTGACATCTTCGCGGGCAGTCGCTTTACTCCCGGACAGCACCGGAGCCATGCTCCGTGTTCAGAGACACGCCCAGCCGGTATGCAGGCCTCGCGCCACGAGCCCGGCCCAAGTCGCCAGGACGTCACCTACGCGTCCGAGGCGGGGACGTGCCCTCTTTCCCCTGGGAGCTCATCCACATGAGCCAATTCAGCCGAACTTCCCGCAACCTCATGGGCACCGTCATCGGCGCGGCAGCGCTGGTCGGTGCCCTGGTCGCACCGGCGACCTCGGCGCAGGCCGCATCCGTGCCCCTGCCGCCCGCACACGTCGGCTTCGACTATCAGATCGGCGGTGCCTACACCCCGCCGGCCGGGGTCAAGGTCGTCACCCGGGACAACGCCGCCTCCCCGGCGGCAGGCCTGTACAACATCTGCTACGTCAACGCCTTCCAGGCGCAGCCGGGTGCCGAGAGCGAGTGGGACTCCGACCTGCTGCTGCGCGACGCGTCCGGCAAGGTCGTCTATGACGAGGACTGGGGCGAGGCCTTCCTCGACATCGGCACCGACGGCAAGCGGCAGCGGATCGCAGGCAAGATCGGAAGCCTGATCGACCGCTGCAGGACCAAGGGCTTCCAGGCGATAGAGCCCGACAACTACGACAGCTACACCCGGTCCGGGAATCGCCTGACGGCCAACAACGCGCAGGCGTTCATCAAGCTCCTGTCCGCCCGCGCCCACACGGACGGCCTGGCCATCGCCCAGAAGAACACTCCCGAGCTGGCGGGCAACCACACCGCCAACGGTCTGGACTTCGCCGTGGCCGAGGAGTGCGGTCAGTACGACGAGTGCGGCGACTACACCAGCGCCTTCGGAAACAACGTCATAGTGATCGAGTACACCAATTCCGGCAGGTCGAAGGCCTGCAACGGGTGGGGCGGCACGCTGAGCATCGTCCAGCGCGACGTGGACGTCAAACCGGCGGGCAGCAGCGGCTACGTACGCAAGACCTGCTAGACCGCGGGCCGACTCGCGTCGGGCAGTGGCGCCGGGGGCGCGGGGTGGGGCCCCCGCGCGGGGGGCGGCGGGCCGTGGGGCGGGGGGGCGGGGGCGGGCCCGGGCGCGCCGCGCCCCCGGACGGCGCGCCGCCCGGGGA
>NZ_JBHYXD010000012.1:128962-148762 GCF_042751995.1 Streptomyces sp. NPDC059371
CGACCGCGGCAAAACAACACTATACTGCTCCGCCGGCCCCCCAAGACGCGGCGCCCGGGCCCCGGCCGGGCCGGCCGCCCGCCGCCCCCCGGCGCAGGCCTGTCGTTCTCGGGCTGTGCCGTGAGCGTTCAGGCCCGCGGTGATCAGCGTCAGTCGGGGAGGCGCGCTGGAAACGTCGTCGTCAAAGCCCGCAGCAGCCGGTCCGCGTACTCCCGCTCGGCATCCCTGAACTGTGGATACTCGGTGACGAAGTGGTTCCATTCCACATACCCGACGGCCTCGACCACGTCCTCGTACAGGATCATCTCGCGGTGCGGATACGGCCATTCGCCTGACAGCCGAAACGCCTCGTGCAGCAGCTCGTACCGGAGTGGATAGCGCTCGGCCAGCAGCACCGCGTCGTACAGATCCTTGCCCTGCCCGTGCATGTCATTGACCAGCCACATCAACTTCCAGGCGAGTGACAGCTCAGGCGTGGCCGCCTGTACGAGCGTGCCGCCCGGCAGTTCGGCCCGCCGGGGCGCTTCGGGCAGCCGCTCGTTGAACACGAAGTCGAGCTGGACGTGGCCGCCGGGCAGACCGGGCGAGACCCATGGCAGCACCATGCGGCGGCCTGGTACCCGGTCATAGGTCCAGATGTCCTCGACCACCGCTCCTCGCGCCGAGATGTCCACCTCGTCTCCGCACGCCTCGGCCAGCGTCTGCGCCGCCGCGGCGATCCCGTGCAGCATCCGGTGCGTACGGCCGTCGTCGATCTGCCAGGTCTCAGGAACGACGACGAAGTCCAGGTCCCCGGGTTCGCGGGCGGCGCCCGGGAACCACACGGACAACAGCACACTGCCCCTCAGCACCAGCGCGTCCACCCACTGCGACGCGGCGATCGCGTCCAGGACCAGATGCAGGGCCCGGCGCCGGGCCGCCCGCCACGCATTGCCCCGTGCCGGATCCCCGAACCGCGGGTCGGTCGCGCGATAGGCGTTCTGGTGGTGCTTCAGCGACGGGTCGAACACGGGTCGCTGCACCACCTCGTCGCCCGGCACCCACTGCATGGTCTTCGGCAGGTCCTCGGCTACACGAGTGGCCTCGTCCAACGGTTCCCGGGGCAACTCGGCGCTCCGCCGGCCCAGCCTCTTCCACGCCGCCCCGCTCATGTCCGTACCCCCACAGGTTCCTCGATCCAACCGTCGTCCACGGACAGGTCACTGTCATAGAGCACGAACTCCCGCTCCACGCCCAGCACCACGAGGCCGCCGAGCTCCCTCAGCAACCGCTCCAGTGCCAGCCCTGCCCCATCGGCACCCACCTCGCGGCACCGCTGTGTCACGAACCGCTCGTGCCGCGCGCCGGCCCGCACACGCGAGGCGTTCCACGACAGATGGGCGCCATGAGGCATCACGCGGGCCGCGATCGAGGTCAGGTCCGTGTCCGCGGCGAGCAGCAGTTTCACATGGTGCTCGAAGTACCGTTCGTCGTCTCCACCGAGACGATCCGGTACCTCCGCGGCCCACGGCGTGCACTCGGTCTTCACCCGTACCGGATCGAAACCGTCCGTACGAAGCCTCGCCACCACATCCCGCACCCGCTCGGCCTCCTCACCGTACGACGAGGAACCGGACAGGGTGAGCATCGGCTGCTCGGGCATCCTGCCGCGAGCCAGCACGATGTGCGTCAGCTTCAGCCCACCCAAGGCCGCCCAGCGCTGTAGACGCACCGACTCGTCGGGGTCGGCACAACGGACCGTCACATGAGATTCGTACAGGGAAGCGGACACCTGCGGATCCTGCCAGAGCACGGCCGTTCACGCCCATTCGATTTCCAGTGGCCGTTCCCTACAAGGACATGCCGCAGTACAGGCGTCGTCCCGGCGCGGCGTCGCGGGCGAGTTCGCCGAGGCGTTCGAGGAAGTCGGCCATGAGCTCCGGGTCCGCCCTGCCACCGTCCTCGGTGTGGGTCCAAGCGGTGGCGGCTTCCAGCAGGTGCTCCGGGGTGGCCGCCGCGAGGGCGTCACGGAGGGAGTCCGTGAGGGAGACGAGCCAGGGCCCTTCGTCCGCAGGGTCGTTGAGCAGTGCGCAGAAGCGCGGGTCGGCTTGCACTTGCTCCTCGGACATTCCTGTCAGGTGGGCCTCGACGGTTCCGAGGATCATGTAGGGGTCAGCCCCTTTGAGGCCGAGCGTGCCGAACGGGTCGTCCATGCCGTCGTCTTGGAACAGCGTGAGGGCCTGCGTGTCGTCGGTGGCCGCGTAGTAGTCGTAGATGTTTCCCATGGCTGGATCGTGCCAACCTGACGCGGCGTCGTTCAAGGGATCCGTCGATCGGATCGGTGACTCGTCAACACGCGTGACACGCAGCATGCCTGGGCCGGACGGGGGCAGGGGGCAATCGCGTTGGGTAGGGCGGCCGGGCGGCATGGCTGCGGCTCCCGTCGTTGGGCGGTGGCGACATCGTCGGGGAAGGGCGTCACGGGGACGCAACACGGCCTCCGCCTCACGGAAGGAGCAGCGCGAGCCCGGCTGGGAAGGGCAAACCCTGCCTCAAGGGCGCCCACGGCGAGGCCGTAAACGCCGCTGCCCGCACGGACGCCTTCCTCGGCGCCCGCTACCGGCGCATCGTCAAATGCCGAGGCCATGCCGAAGCTCTGGTCGCCGTCGCCCGCTCGATACCCGATATCGCCTGGCACCTGATCAACGACCCGGACGCCTCCTGTCAGGAGCTCGGTGCCGATGGGCGCCGTTGCCAGCTCGACCTCGCCCGCAAAACCCGCGCGCCGGCTCCAGGCTCCCGGCCACCACGATGCTGCCGCCTGTCCTCCCGCACATCGATTTTCCGATCAGCTTCAGAGCCAACCCTCAAGGGGCCAGGGTGAGGTCACCATTGTTGGACCTGGCGAGCGACCGCCCGATGACCATGCGCTGAATCTGGTTCGTGCCTTCGAAGATCTGAGTCAACTTGGCCTCACGCATGTACCGTTCGACCGGGAACTCGCGCGTGTAGCCGACCCCGCCGAGGACCTGCACCGCATCAGTGGTGACACGCATCGCGTTGTCGGTCGCGACGAGCTTCGCGACCGACGCCTCACGGCTGAACGGCAGTCCCGCGTCCTTCAACCGGGCGGCATGGAGGGTCGCAGCACGCGCTGAAAAGACCGCGGCCTCCATATCGGCGAGCAGGAACGCGACTCCCTGGTGGTCGATGATGCGTGATCCGAACGTCTCCCGGTCGCGTGCATAGGCGATCGCGTGGTCGAGAGCGCCCTGGGCGAGACCGACCGCGACGGCCGCGATACCGAGACGGCCGGAATCCAGGCTCGCGAGAGCGATACGCAGGCCGCCGCCCTCGGCACCGATAAGCCGCTCGACCGGGACACGGACGTCCCGGAGGACCATGGTCGCCGTCGTGGACCCGGTCAGGCCCATCTTCCGTTCGGGTGCGTCAGCGGTGAGGCCCTCGGTGTCAGCGGGGATCATGAAGCACGAGATACCCGTGCGGTCCTCCGAGGTGCGGGCCATGACCTTGTAGTAGTCCGCGTGGCCGCCGTGGGTCGTCCAGGCCTTCGCACCGTTCAGGACGTAGTGATCGCCGTCCAGACGGGCCCGGGTCCGCAGCGCGGCCGGGTCCGAGCCGGCGTGCGGCTCCGAGAGACAGTAGGCACCCAGCAGCTCGCCACCGAGCATCGCGGGCAGCCACTCCCGCTTCTGCTCCTCGCTGCCCATCGTCGCCAGGCCGAAACACGACAGCACGTGCACGGAGACACCTACGCCGACCGAAGCCCACACGGACGCGATCTCTTCGACAACCTGCAGGTACACCTCGTAGGACAGGCCGCTGCCGCCGTACGCCTCGGAGTACGGCAAACCGAGCAGGCCGACGCGCCCGAGGAGCCTGAACACGTCACGAGGGAATGCCTCGTTCGCCTCATCGGCATCCGCTCGCGACGCGAGTTCATCGGCCGCCAGCTTCCGGACCAGCGTGATGAGGTCAAGGGACTCATCGTTCGGTAACAGACGACGCGCGCTCATGGCACCTTCCAGCTGTCGGGGCGAAACATCGTTCGGAGACATCTGCGGGCCAAGGCACCGCAAGTCGCTCTTCATGGACAGACATCGAAACGCTTGGGGAAGGCTGGCCGCCGCGTGGGTCTCGGTGGTGGCGCGGGTGGTGTCCTCAACCCGGACGGGAGCATGTTCACGCCGGTGGCGTCACAGGTGAGCACCAGCAGCTCGGCGACGTTGATACGAGTTGCCGGGTACGCGCAGGTTCGGCGCCGGCGAGCGGTACACGACCCGAGAGATGTCCACGTGCACGACGGTGCTGGCCAACTGCCCGACGTGCCCACGCTCCGCGCGCGTGCGCACCCGGCCGTCCACGCCGGTCACATTCCCGGTGGCGCTGCGGCGGCACGGATATCGAGCCGGTCCTACACCAGCACCCGCCCCGCGAACGTGACGTAGTCCTCGTGAAGGCGTCGGCGGGGCTCGGACACGTAAGGTGCCACCAGGTCTTCTTCCTGGCGTGGTCAGACAGATCAGCCCGGCCGACGAGGAGAAGACCGTCCTCTTGCCGCACGTTCACCCGCTCGCCGCGACCATGCCACGCGTCACGGTGAACAACCCGCCCGGAGTCCGCATCGTCAGCTTCGCCGCAACGGCCTTCTTCAACCGGTGTCGGATCACTTCCAACCGGCGGGGCACCACCTTCGGACCAAGACACTCCACTACCTGCCGACAACACACCGGACCGGCATACCGGGCCAGTACCGCAAGCAGATGTTCCAGAGCCTGGGGGTCCGGCGGATGTCCACCCCGGAGGGGGGTCGGGGACCATGGCAGTGGAGCCGGTACGGGATACCGGCACCGGCTCGATTCGCGGCAGTTCACCGACGACTTCGCGCGCCGTTGAGATATGGGCCGGCTCCTGCTCACACATCACCGGCCGGACTGTTACCCGTTCAGCCTCGGCCCCAAGCCGTTCCGCTTTGCTGTGACAGGCGGCCTCCTGCTCACGAAGCAGCCGCAGCACCTCATCACAGCTCATCCGACCCACCTCTCACGCCAGTTGATCAACCAGCTACCGCAACGAGACGGGCATCACACCGGACACGGGCGACCCCGCTAACCTCACCCAACGGGGACGCGCGCCCGAGGTGAAGAACGTCCCCGGTCGGCCCGACACCGGCAAGATGGATGCGGTCCGGCTGCTCAATCCGCCGTGTCCGGCGGCGACGTTCGCCGAGCAGGTCGAGGGGCCGGCCGGCCCGCAGCATCCGGTGGTATCTGATCGTCAAGGTCGTGGAGGCTCACACCGACGTCGTTCAGGTGGTTCTGTATGCCGAGCGGTGGCTCAAGGCGCGCTGCAACTGCCCGGCGGCACCTTGCGGGAGCGGGAGCGGGAGCGGGATCGGGGGACTCCTCAAGGTTTCGCCGTCTCGCCGGTGCCGACAGACCCGAGTGACCGGACGGCGGCCTCGACCGGGTTCAGGTCGGGCGTGTACGGCGGCGGCCGGACCGCGGTGAGTGCCGGGTCCGGGACGTGCGGGCCTTCCACGGGGCGGTGCTGGGAGGAGAAGCGCTGTCATTTCCCGCCCTGCGCCGGAGGGGCGGCGTGCGAACTCGGCAGTCACCATGAAGCAGCTCACCGGTAATAGGCAAATCGGAAAAGCACTTTGCTCGGTGAGTATGCCTAATGCAATTCGTGGCGGTCGGAACAGGGATGGCACTCGCATGAGTGAAACCCGCCGAGACCGTTTGGCCTCGACAGTCATGACTAGGCTACGGTGATCGACAAGCGGACGGTTTACCTCATCGGCAAGGAATTCAACCCGGCGGGGAGTCCGGCACGGGATATCGAGAATTCCGTACATGGGTGCTTCCGCTTTCCCCGCTGTGCGTGCTTCCGGAGTGCGCAGCGCCCTGGGTCCCCTGTCATACATCTGTGCAGAGAAGTTGGAGCATCATGCCGCCCGTCGTTCCGCCGTTCCTGATCGGTCTCATCGTCGCGCCCCTGGCCAAGCGTGTCCTCAAGCCGCTGATGCGCGGTGTCGTCACGACGTCCGTCGGTCTTGTCATGGAGGTGAAGAAAGCGGCCCAAGAGGCCGGAGAGAACATCCACGACCTCGCGGTAGAGGTGGCTGCCGAGATGGTGGCGGCACAGATCGCCTCCGGCGACGACCAACGGCCCACCGCGAGTGAAGCCTCGACCGGCGAGAAGGACGAGGCCAGGACTCCGAAGATCCGCGCGACCGTCGGCGCCGCGAAGGCGTAGCGACGCCTTGATGCCCGCCCGCCGCCTGGGCGCGTCTTCCTGACGACCACGGAAGACGGGTCCTCACGGCGGTCTGCGGTCGGCCGTGGGCCTTTCGGCCGCCCCTCTTCACTCCCTCTCGGACTTTCCGCTCCGTCGCGGTGATCCGCCGTGCGCCGAATTCCACCGCGCCCGTTGACGGATTATCCGTGACCTCTGCAAACAGGTGATTGCACGCATGTCATCGCTACTGGGTGCCGCAGCCGGATTCCGGTCCGCGGAATGGGATGTGAACCCGCGCTCGGTCACTCCGGGCCGTCAGCGTTGGGACGTCAGGCTGGTGCTCGGACGGCCACGGACGGCCGAGTTCCTCGCCGCCGCGCTGCGCCGCATTCCCGGGATCACCGAGGCCCGGGCCAACCCGGTCACCGGCGGGGTGCTCGTCCGGCACGATGCACGGCTGCGCGCCACGGACGTCGGCCGGATCGTCCGCAGAGCCGTCACCCTGGTCGCGGAGGATCCGACCGGAGCGGGACGTCCGGCACCTGCCCGACCCGTCGCCGCACCGGCCCCGCAGGCGGACCGCGGCCTGGTCGTGCGACCGGTGCTCGCCGTCGGCGGCGGGGTCGCGGCCGGGATCGCGCTGATCAAGGGGTCGGCGCCGAGCAGACAACTGGTGGCAGTGGGCGGGGTGGCCGTGGCGACCGCGGCTGTTCTCCGGAAGGTCTGGCGCGGAACGGTCGACGCATCCCAGGAAGTGGTTGGGCCCGGCGTCGAACGCCACCCCCTGGTGGAGATCGTCGGACCGCACCGACGCCGTCTCTATGGGGCCGTTGCCCTGTCCGTCGCCTGCCAGGTCTCGGAGATGGCGCTCGGTACCTTCCTCGGCTGGACCGGACTGGTCCTCATCAAGGGGCAGGCAGCTCCGCTGATCCGCCTCGGCCTGACCACCGCATCCGCCCAACTCTTCGGGCTGGCGGGGTTGATGACCGCAGCCTGTGCCGCCGTGGGGGGCCTCTCGTACGCATCGAACCTCCAGTGGCGCCGGCTCGGCCAGGACATCGAGCACGACTGGCGCAACCGGACGTACGCCCATGTGCAGCACCTCGAACTACGGCACCTGGAAGGCGAGCGGACCACCCGGATCGCCGGCGCGCTCACCGACGACGTCCGTCAGCTGGGCACCTTCTTCGCCACCTCGGCCAACGACCTGCTGCAACTCGGCACCAGTCTGGCCCTCCTGGTGCCGCTGTTCCTGTTGCTGGCACCACAGATCGCCTGGATCGCGTTCCTGCCCATCCCGGTCATCGCCTGGCTGTCGTTCCACTACCAGGACAAAGTCGCGGCCGACTACACCGTCTCCGGCGAGTACCGGGCCAGGCTGCACAGCCAGTTGGTGAACACGCTGGAGGCCGGTGCCACCGTCAAGAGCTTCTGCACCGAGGATTACGAGGCCGAGCGCATCGACCGGCTGAGCGGGGAGGTCCAGGACAGCAGTCGGCGGACCGACCGGAGCACGATCCGCCACGCCGAGATCGTCCGGGTCTGCACGACCGGCTCGATGGCCGGAACCCTGCTGATCGGCGGCCGGGCGGTGCTCGACGGCAGCCTGCCGTTCGAGGTGTTCAGCCCGCTCATCGGGCTGCCCCAGATGGTGTTGCTGCGGATGAACCGGCTCGGCGGCATCGTCGACCAGTACCAGCGCACGCTCGTCGCCTACGACCGGGTCCGGCGGCTGCAAGTCCTCCCCCTCGAGGCGGACGGCGACGGCGGAGCGCTCGACGTCGAAAAGGTGCGCGGCGAGATCGTCCTCGACGACGTGACCTTCGCCTATCCCGACCGGCCGCCGGTCCTGGAGGGGCTCTCGCTGGCCATTCCCGCCGGGCAGGTCACCGCCCTCGTCGGTGCCACCGGCTCCGGCAAGACGACCGTCGCCAAGCTGCTGATGCGCTTCCTGGAAACGGAGTCGGGCAGCGTGCTGCTCGACGGGCGGGATGTCCGCGACCTGCCGAGACAGGGTCTGCGTCACGCGATCGGGTTCGTCGCGCAGGACCCCTTCCTCTTCGACGGCACCATCGCCGACAACATCCGCTACGGCAGCTTCGGCGCCTCGGACGAGGCCGTGGTCGAGGCGGCCAGGATGGCCGAGGCCCACACCTTCGTCGCGACACTGCCGGACGGCTACGACACGGTGATCGGTGAACGAGGCGCAGCCCTCTCGGGCGGCCAGAAGCAGCGGATCGCGCTGGCGCGCACGATCCTCAAAGACGCGCCGGTGGTGATCCTCGACGAGGCCACCTCCGCCGTGGACAACGAGACCGAGGCCGCCATCCAGCGCACGCTCCGCGTCTTCGCGGCCGACCGGACCATGGTCGTCATCGCCCACCGGCTCTCCACGGTCCGCCACGCCGACCGGATCTACGTCATGGACACGGGCGGAGTGGTGGCCGAGCAAGGCACCCACGACGAACTCCTCGCCCTGCACGGACTGTACGCGTCCCTCTGGCAGCTCCAGGCCGGAGAACTCGTCGCCTGACCCCACCAGCCGCGCCACCGGCCGCCCACCCCTGACGTCACCGCGGCTGGTGGGCCCCGGCGCGCCCTGTCCCCACCCTCCCCCCCCCACATCTGTCCCACCCCCGGAGGTATCCCCCCATGCCCCGTCTCGACGGTGACTCCCTTCCTCTGACAGCGGCCCAGCGCGAGATCTGGCTCGCCGAGCAGCGTTCCCGGACGCCGATTCCGGGCTACCGCGTCGGCGAGTGCCTGGAGATCCACGGTCCGGTGGACCGGGAGCTGTTCGAGACCGCGCTGCGCCGGGTGGTCGACGAGGTCGACGCCCTGCACGTGACCTTCGTCGACGACGGTGACGGCCCGCTCCAGGTCCTCCGGGAGAGCTGGGACTGGACTCCGGCCCACCTCGACCTCAGCGGGGAGCCCGACCCCCGGGCGGTGGCCCTGGAATGGATGGAGCGGGACCTGCTGCGCCCGCTGGACCTCGCCCGTGACCCGCTGTTCGGCCACGCGCTGATCAAGGCGTCGCCGACGGAATACCTCTGGTACCTGAACTACCACCATGTGGTGCTGGACGCGATCAGCAGCTCCATGCTCCGGCAGCGGGTCGGCGAGGTGTACTCGGCACTGGCCGAGGGCGGCGCCGTGCCGACCTGCCCGTTCGGCTCGCTGCGGGACCTGGTCGAGAGCGACGCCGCCTACCGCGCTTCCCCCGACTTCGCCGCCGACCGCGCCTACTGGACCGAGCGCTTCGCCGACCTGCCCGCCCCGACCCGGCTCACCGACGCCTCCGCGACCGACCCGCACCGCGCCCTCCGGCTGGCCGAAGAGCGGGAACTGCGCCGTCCGGACGCCCTGCGGGCGGCGGCGGGACGCTGCGGCGTCCGGTGGTCCCGGCTGGTGGTCGCGGCGACGGCGCTCTACGCCCACCGGCTGACCGGGAACCAGGACGTGGTGCTCGCCCTGCCCGTCACCGCCCGTCGGGGCGCCGACCGCGACCTGACGGCGGTGCCGGGCACGACGTCCAACGTGGTGCCGCTGCGGCTGACGGTGCGGCCGGACATGCCGTGGCGCGAACTCGTCGCCCAGACGGCGCGGGAGGTCGAGACGGCCGTCGCGCACGAGCGCTACCGCAGCGAGGACCTGCTGCGGGACCTCGGGGCTCCCGGCAGCATCGGGACGGCGTTCCCGCTGATCGTCAACATCATGGCCTTCAACTCCAGGCCGAGCTTCGCCGGGCACGCGGCTTCCGTGCACCACTTCGTGTCCGGGTCGACCACCGACCTCGCCGTCTGGGTCTTCGACTACCGGGACGGCAACCCGCCGCTGCTCCGGCTGCACGGCTCGCCGGAGGCGTACGGCTCCGACGACCTCGCCGACCACCAGCAGCGGCTGCTCGCGCTGCTGGACTCCCTCGCGGACTGCGACCAGGACGAGCCGGTGGGGCGGATCGAACTGCTCACGGCCGAGGAGCGCCGCGAGCTGGAGGTGCTCGGCGCCGGGCCCGTGGCGCCGACCCCGGCCGCGACCTTGCCGGAGCTGTTCCGGGAGCATGTCCGGGCGACTCCGGAGCTGGTCGCGCTGGTGTGCGGCGACGTCTCACTGACGTACGTGGAGTTGGACGCGCGGGCGAACCGGCTGGCGCACGCGCTGATCGCGCGGGGTGCGGGGCCGGAGCGGCTGGTGGCGGTGGCGCTACCGCGCTCGGCGGAGCTGGTGGTGGCGATCCTCGCGGTGCTGAAGACCGGCGCGGCGTACGTCCCGGTCGATCCGGAGTACCCGGCCGCCCGGATCGCGTACATGCTCGACGACGCGCGGCCGACGCTGGTGGTCACCGACTCCCGCAGCGGGGACCGCCTGCCGGACAGCGGTTCTGTCGACCGGCTGGTGCTCGACGCCCCGGAGACGGCCGCCCTGGTGGCGGGTTACCCGGCGGCCGACCCGTTGGTGGCCGTCGACCCGGGTCACCCGGCGTACGTCATCTACACCTCCGGTTCCACCGGCAGGCCCAAGGGCGTGCTGCCGATCCATGGATGCCTGCTCGACCTGCTCACCGACCTCCGGCAGGTGCACTTCGCGCCGGTGCTGAAGGAGCGGCAGCGGCTGCGGGTGGCGCTGACCACCTCGGTGTCCTTCGACGCCTCCCTGAACCAGCTGCTCGCCCTGTTCGGGGGCCACGAGCTGCACGTCCTGGAGCACGCGACCTGGACCGACCCCGACGCCTTCGTCGGTTACGCGGCGCGTCGCGGGCTGGACTACATCGAAGCCACCCCTTCCTACCTCCAAGTCCTCGTCTCTCACGGACTGTTGAGTGACCCACGGTGGCGCCCGGCACTGGTCGCGGCGGGCGGCGAGGCCGTCCCGGAGCGGCTGTGGGAGCAGCTGCGGGCAGCGGAGGGCGTGTCCTGCCTCAACCTCTACGGACCGTCCGAATGCACCGTCAACTCGGTGGTCGCGCAGGTGGGTTCGAGCGCACGCCCGGTGATCGGCCGGCCCGTCACCAACGCCCGGCTGTACGTGCTCGACGGCGCCCTGCGGTCGCTGCCGACCGGTGCGACGGGTGAGCTGTACATCGCGGGCCCGGGGCTGGCCCGAGGCTATCGGAACCGGCCGGGGCTGACCGCGGGATGGTTCGTGGCGGACCCGTTCGGGTCGGCCGGTACGAGGATGTACCGCACCGGTGACCTGGTGCGCTGGAACGCGGCCGGGAACCTGGAGTTTGACGGCCGCACCGACGACCAGGTCAATATCCGCGGCGTCCGCATCGAGCTCGGCGAGATCGAGGCCGTCCTCGCCGAGCACCCGCAGGTCGCCCGGGCCGCCGTGGTGGTGCGCACCGAGGAGGAACCCCGGCTGGTCGCCTACGCGGTGCCCGAGCCCGGTGCCACCGTGACCGACACCGCCCTGCGCGACCATCTGCGGGACCGGCTGCCCCGGCAGATGATGCCGGCCGCGTACGTGCTGCTGGACGGGCTGCCGCTGACCCCGAACGGCAAGCTCGACCGGCAGGCCCTCCCGGCGCCCGGGCGACAGCCCGCCGCGCCGGGCCGCGCACCGCGCACCGCGACCGAGCACCTGCTCGCCGGGCTCTTCGCCGAGGTGCTCGGGGTGGCCGAGCCAGGCCTCGACGACAGCTTCTTCGACCTCGGCGGGCACTCCCTGCTGGCCACCCGACTGGTCGCCCGGGCCCGCTCGATCCTCGGCGTGGAGCTGCGGCTCGGCGACCTGTTCGACGCGCCGACGGTCGCGGAACTGGCGGCGGCGGTGGACGTCGCGGGCCGGGCGCGGCCGGCTCTGCGGCGGTGTGAGCGGCCCGTGGGGGCACCCCCGGCCGAAGGCCAGGGGGAGGTTCCGCTGTCCTTCGCGCAGCGCCGGCTGTGGTTCCTGCACCGCATGGAGGGCCCGAGCGCCACGTACAACATCCCGTTGGCGCTGCGGCTGTCCGGGAACCTGGACCAGCGGGCCCTGGAAGTCGCCCTGGCGGACGTGGTCGAACGGCACGAGAGCCTGCGCACCGTCTTCCCGGTGCTCGACGGCGTGCCGTACCAGCGGGTGCTGGACCTCGACGCGGCCCGGCCGCGGCTGCGGGTGACCGAAGTGGGCGAGCGTGGCCTGCCGGAGCGGCTGGCGGAGGCGGCCCGGCACGGCTTCGAGCTCTCCGAGGAGTCGCCGCTGCGCGCCGAACTGTTCCGGCTCGGAGCCGAGGAGCACGTGCTGCTCCTGGTTGTGCACCACATCGCCGGTGACGGCTGGTCGACGGGGCCGCTCCTGCGGGATCTGACGACCGCCTACGCGGCCCGTGCCGAGGGGGCTAAGCCGGAGTGGTCGCCGCTGCCGGTCCAGTACGCCGACTACACCCTCTGGCAGCGGGAACTGCTGGGCGACGGCGCGGACCCGGACAGTCTGCTGAGCAGCCAACTCACCTACTGGCGGGTGCAGTTGGCGGATCTTCCCGAGCAGATCGAGCTGCCGTTCGACCGGCCCCGGCCGACGGCGATGTCCTACCGGGGCGCCCACCTGCCGGTGCGGATCGACGCCGAGCTGCACCAGGGCCTGCGCGCGCTCGCCCGGGACGGCGGGGCCAGCCTCTTCATGGTGCTCCAGGCCGGGCTGGCCGCCCTGCTGGGCAAGCTGGGGGCGGGCACCGACGTACCCGTGGGCACGCCGATCGCCGGACGCACCGACGAGGCGGCGGACGATCTGGTCGGCTTCTTCGTCAACACCCTGGTACTGCGCACCGACCTCTCCGGCGACCCGTCGTTCACCGAACTGCTGGGCCGGGTGCGGGCCGACGCGCTGGCCGCGTACGCGCATCAGGACGTGCCTTTCGAGCACCTGGTGGAGGCGTTGAACCCGGCTCGGTCGCTGGCGCACCACCCGCTGTTCCAGACCATGCTCGCCCTGCAGAACGCGCCGCTGGGCACGTTCGACCTGCCCCGGCTGCGGGTGGCGACCGACCTGGTCCACACCGGGACGGCCAAGTGCGACCTGACCTTCATCGTGTCCGAACAGCCCGGTGAGGACGGCCTGTCGGGCGTGGTGGAGTACAGCACCGACCTGTTCGACGAGGTCACCGTGACAGGGATCGTCGAGCGGTGGCTGCGGCTGCTGCGCACCGTCGTCGCCGACCCCGGCCGGCGGATCGGACAGGTGGACGTGCTGTCCGCCGACGAGCTCAGCGCGCTGCTTCCGGCGCGTACCGACCGGAGCGAGGCGCCATCGGACAGCAGCCTGACCGCGCTGTTCGAGCGACAGGTACGGGTGAACCCGGCCGCCGTCGCCCTCACCGACGGCGAAGTCACCCTGACGTACGGCGAGTTGAACGCCCGCGCGAACCGGCTCGCGCACGCCCTGATCGACCGGGGGGTGGGCCCGGAGCAGCTGGTGGCACTGGCCCTGCCGCGCTCGGCGGAGCAGGTCGTGGCGGTGCTCGCCGTGCTGAAGGCGGGCGGCGCCTATCTCCCGGTGGATCCGGAGTACCCGGCCGCCCGGATCGCCTACCTGCTCCGGGACGCCCGGCCCGCGCTCCTCGTGACCACGAGCCGGACCGGCGACCTGCCGGGCATGGACGCAGTGGACCGGCTGCTGCTGGACGCCGCCGACCTGGACGGGCTGCCGGACACCGACCCGGAGATCTCCCTCGACCCGGGCCACCTCGCCTACGTCATCTACACCTCCGGGTCCACCGGCAACCCCAAGGGCGTGGTGGTCACGCACCGGAACGTGGTGCGGCTGTTCGACACCACCCGGGAGCTCTTCGAATTCTCCGCCGAGGACGTCTGGACCCTCTTCCACTCCTACGCCTTCGACTTCTCGGTGTGGGAGCTGTGGGGCCCGCTGCTGCACGGCGGCCGTCTGGTGGTCGTGGACCACGAGACCAGCCGCTCGCCCGGCCGCTTCCTGGACCTCCTCGCCCGCGAACGGGTGACCGTTCTCAACCAGACGCCGTCCGCGTTCTACCAGCTGATGCAGGCGGACGCGGAAGTCCCGGAGACGAGCCGTTCACTCGCGCTGCGCACGGTGGTGTTCGGCGGTGAGGCGCTGGAGCACGCCCGGCTGGCGAGCTGGTACGAGCGGCACCCGGACGACGCGCCGCTGCTGGTCAACATGTACGGCATCACCGAGACCACGGTGCACGTCACGTACGCGGCGCTCGACCGGTCCGGCGGCGCCGCCGGCCAGATCGGCACGGCCGTTCCGGACCTGCGGGCGTACGTGCTGGACGCCCATCTGCGGCCGGTGGCCCCGGGCGTGCCCGGCGAGCTGTACGTCGCGGGCGCCGGACTGGCGCGCGGCTACCTGAACCGGCCCGGCCTGACCGCCGGGCGCTTCGTGGCCGACCCGTTCGGACCGCCGGGATCGCGGATGTACCGCAGCGGCGACGTGGTGCGCCGCGCGGAGGACAACAGCCTGCGCTACGTCGGCCGGGCCGACCAGCAGGTGAAGGTGCGCGGCTTCCGGATCGAGCTCGGCGAGATCGAGGCGGCGCTGGCCGCGAACCCCGGCGTCGCCCAGGTCGCAGTCCTGGCCAGGCAGGACCGGGCCGACGACACCCGGCTGGTCGCGTATTTGGTGCCGGCCGCGGGTACCGCACCGGGTCCGGCTGACCTGCGCGCGCATCTGAGCGAGCGGTTGCCGGAGCACATGGTGCCGTCGGCGTTCGTCGTGCTGGACGCGCTGCCGCTGACCGCCAACGGCAAGTTGGACCACCGGGCCCTGCCCGCCCCCGACCTCGCCCCGGCGGCCTCCCCCAGCCTCCGGCCGGGGGGACCCCCAACCCGCGCGCCGCGCACCTCGCAGGAGCAGATCCTCTGCGAGCTGTTCGCCGAGGTCCTGGGCGTGGCGTCGGCCGGCGTCGAGGACGGCTTCTTCGACCTGGGAGGGCACTCGCTGCTCGCCACCCGCCTGGCCGCCCGGATCCGCGCGACGCTCGGCGTGGAAATGCCGTTGCGCACCCTGTTCGAGGCGCCGACCCCGGCTGGCCTGGCCGCCGCCCTGGTGGCGGCCGGACCGGCACAGGCCGCCCTGGCACGGCGCGAGCGCCCCGAGGCGGTCCCGCTGTCGTTCGCGCAGCGGCGGCTGTGGTTCCTGCACCAGTTGGAGGGCGCGAGCGCGAGCTACCACATCTCCCTGGCCTGGCGGCTGTCCGGGGATCTGGACCGGCGGGCCCTGGAGGCCGCCGTGGCGGACGTGGTGGCCCGGCACGAGAGCCTGCGCACCGTCTTTCCGGCGGTGGACGGCATGCCGTACCAGCGGGTGCTGGACGTCGTGGCGGCCCGCCCGCGGCTGCTCGTGAGCCGGACCACCGAGGCCGGGCTGCCGGCCGCCATGGCGCGGGCGAAGGTCCGTCCGTTCGACCTGGCGGCCGATGTGCCCCTGCGTGTCGAGCTGTTCGAACTGGCAGCGGACGAGCACGTGTTCCAGGTGGTGCTCCACCACATCGCCGGCGACGGCTGGTCGCTGGGCCCGCTCGCACAGGGATTGACCGCCGCCTACACGGCGCGCTGCCGCGGCGAGGAGCCGCAGTGGGAGGAGCTGCCGGTCCAGTACGCCGACTACACCCTGTGGCAGCACGAGCTGCTCGGTGACGGGGCCGACGAGGACAGCCTGTTCGCCCGCCAGGCGGCCTACTGGACCCGGCAGCTGGCCGATCTGCCCGAGCAGCTTCAGCTGCCCGGTGACCGGCCCCGCCCGGCGGTCGCCTCGCACCGGGGCGGTTCCGTGCGTGCCGGGCTGGACGCCGAGCTGCACCGCGGGCTGCGCGAACTCGCCCGCGCCCACGGCACCAGTCTGTTCATGGTGCTCCAGGCCGGGCTGGCAGTGCTGCTGAGCAAGCTCGGCGCGGGCGACGACATCCCGGTCGGCAGCCCGGTCGCGGGTCGTACCGACCAGGCGCAGGACGAGCTGGTCGGCTACTTCGTCAACACCCTGGTGTTCCGTACTGACACCTCGGGCGATCCGACGTTCGCCGAGCTGCTGGGCCGGGTCCGGGACACCGCGCTGGCCGGGTACGCCCACCAGGACCTGCCGTTCGAATACCTGGTCGAGGCACTCAACCCGGTCCGGTCGCTGGCGCACCACCCGCTGTTCCAGGTCATGCTGGTGCTGCAGAACGCGCCCCGGGCCGAATTCGCGCCACCCGGGCTACGCGTCGGCGACGTGCCGTCGGCGTCGGCCACCGCCAAGCTCGACCTGATCTTCACGATGTCCGAGCGGCACGCGCAGGACGGCTCCCCGGAGGGGATCGACGGGTTCGTCGAGTACACCGGCGACCTGTACGACCCGGCCACCGTCGAGACGATGTTCGAGCGGTGGGTCCGGTTGCTCCGCGCCGCGGTCGCCGACCCGCGGCGGCGGCTCAGCCGGTTCGGCCTGCTCACCGCCGAGGAGCGCGGTGAGCTGACGGCGCTGGGTACCGGTCCGGTGGTCCAAGCCCCTGCCGAGAGCCTGCCGGAGCTGTTCCGGGCTCAGGTACGGGCGATTCCGGACGCGGTCGCGGTGGTGGGGCCGGACGCATCGTTGACGTATGCGGAGCTGGACGCGAGGGCGAACCGGTTGGCGCATGCGCTGATCGCGCGGGGCGCGGGGCCGGAGCGGCTGGTGGCGGTGGCCCTGCCGAGGTCGGCCGAGCTGGTGGTGGCGATCCTCGCCGTGCTCAAGACCGGAGCCGCGTACGTCCCGGTCGACCCGGAGTACCCGGCCGCCCGGATCGAATACATGCTCGACGACTCCCGGCCGGTCCTGATGGTGACCGACACCCGTACCCGGGGCCGGCTGCCGAAGACCGGTCCCGCCGGGTGGCTGGTGGCCGACACCGCGGAGACGGCCGCGCTGGTGGCGGGTTGCCCGGCGACGGACCCCGCGCCGGCCATCGATCGGAGCCACCCGGTCTGTGCCATCTACACCTCCGGTTCCACCGGACAGCCCAAGGCCGTGTTGACGACGCACGGCGGCCTGCTCAACCTGTTCGCTCAGCAGCGTCCGCTGCTGTTCGCGGAGCGTCCCAAGGGCCGGCTGCGGGTGGGACTGACCACGTCCGTGTCGTTCGACGCGTCCTGGGACCAGCTGTTCGGCCTGTTCGCGGGCCACGAGCTGCACGTCCTGGACGAAGCGACCTGGGCCGACCCGGACGCCTTCGTCGAGTACGCCGCGCGTTGCGGGCTGGACTACGTCGGCGCCACCCCCTCGTACCTGCAGGTGCTGGTCAAGCAGGGTCTGCTGGACGATCCTCGGTGGCGTCCCGCGATGGTCGCGGCGGGCGGGGAGGCCATCCCGGAGCAGCTGTGGGAGCGGCTGCGGGCGGCCGACGGGGTGTTCTGCCTGAACTTCTACGGGCCGTCCGAGTGCACGGTGAACTCGGTCATCGCGCCGCTGGAGTCGAGCCCGCGTCCGGTGATCGGCCGACCGGTCGGGGATGTCCGGCTGCATGTGCTCGACGGCACGCTGCAGCCGCTGCCCGTGGGTGTGCCGGGTGAGCTGTACATCGCCGGTGCGGGGCTGGCGCGCGGTTACCTGAACCGGCCGGGCCTGACCGCGGGACGGTTCGTGGCGGACCCGTTCGGTCCCAGCGGTTCGCGAATGTACCGCACCGGTGACCTGGTGCGGTGGGGTCCGGACGGGAACCTGGAGTTCCTCGGCCGCATCGACGACCAGGTCAAGGTCCGGGGATTCCGGATCGAGCTCGGCGAGATCGAGGCGGCACTGGCGGAACACCCGCAGGTCGCGCAGGCCGCCGTGACCGTCCGGCAGGACCGGGCGGGGGACACCCGCCTGGTCGCCTACCCGGTGCCCGTCACCGGAGCAGAGCTTCGGCCGGAGGACCTGCGGGCACACCTGCGCGAGCGGCTGCCCGACTACATGGTGCCCGCCGCGTTCGTCTCCCTCGACGTCCTGCCGCTGAACGCCAGCGGCAAGCTGGACCGGCGCGCCCTGCCCGAGCCCGAGTACGCGGCGTCGCGGGTCGGCCGGGCCCCGCACACTCCGCAGGAACAGGTACTGGCCGAGCTGTTCGCCGAGGTACTGAGTCTGCCTCAAGTCGGTGTCGACGACGACTTCTTCGACCTGGGCGGGCACTCCCTGCTCGCCACCCGGTTGGTGGCCCGGGTCCGCGCGGCCCTGGGCGTGGAACTGGCGCTGCGCACCCTGTTCCAGACCCCGACGGTGGCCGGGCTGGCCGCCGGGCTGGGCGGCGCGGACCGGGCCCGGCTCGCCCTGGGGCGGGCGGAGCGGCCCGAGCTCGTGCCACTGTCGTCCGCTCAGCGGAGGCTGTGGTTCCTGCGCCAGCTGGAGGGCGCCGACTCGGTCTACAACATGCCGCTCGCGTGGCGGCTCTCGGGGCCACTGGACCTGGCGGCCCTGGAGGCGGCGCTGGGCGATGTCGTCGACCGGCACGAAACCCTGCGCACGGTCTTCCCGGCCGCGGACGGCGTGCCCTACCAGCAGGTATTGGCCACCGCGGAGGCGCGCCCGAGGTTGTCGGTCACCACGGCCGACGAGACGGACCTGCCGGAACTGCTGACGGGGGCCGCGGCGCGCGGATTCGACCTCGCGGCCGAACCGCCGCTGCGCGCCGAGGTGTTCGAGGTCTCGGCGGACGAGCACGTGCTGCTCCTGGTGATGCACCACATCGCCGGTGACGGCTGGTCGCTGGGCCCGCTGGCCGCCGACCTGGCCACCGCGTACGCGGCACGCCGCCAGGGTGAGGAGCCGCGGTGGGCGCCACCGCCCGTGCAGTACGCCGACTACACCCTGTGGCAGCAGGAGCTGCTCGGCGACCCGGCCGACCAGGACAGCCTGTTCGCCCGTCAGCAGGCCTACTGGACCGAGCAGTTGGCCAACCTGCCGGAGCAGATCCGGCTCCCCGCCGACCGCCCTCGCCCCGCGGCCCCCTCCTGCTCCGGCGGCCACCTCGCGATCGAACTGGACGCCGAACTGCACGCCGGGCTGATCCGGCTGGGCCGGGAGCACGGTGCCAGCGTGTACATGGTGCTGCAGGCCGCCCTGGCATCGCTGCTGGACAAGCTCGGCGCGGGAGGGGACATTCCGGTCGGCAGTCTGATCGCGGGCCGGACCGACGAGGCCCTGGACGACCTCGTCGGATTCTTCGTCAACACCCTGGTGCTCCGCACGGACACCGGCGGCGACCCGACCTTCGCCGAGCTGCTCGGCCGCGTCCGCGAGGACGCGCTGGCCGCGTACGCACACCAGGACCTGCCGTTCGAGCACGTCGTCGAGGCCCTCAACCCGTCCCGGTCGCTCGCCCGTCAGCCGCTGTTCCAGGTGCTCCTCGCGCTGCAGAACGTGCCCCGCACCGACTTCGCGCTGGACGGTCTGGCCGCCGAGATCGTCCTGGTGCGGACGCCGACGGCGATGTTCGACCTCGGCTTCCACCTGCTGGAGCGCGGCGGCACCGGCGGGCCGGCCGAGGGCATCGTCGGGCGGGTCGAGTACAGCACCGACCTCTTCGACCCCGCCACGGTGGAGGTACTGGTCGCCCGGTGGCTGCGTCTGCTGGCGTCGGTGGTCGCCGAGCCGGACCGGCCGTTGAGC
>NZ_JBHYXD010000013.1:0-11437 GCF_042751995.1 Streptomyces sp. NPDC059371
CGTCGCCACCGACGGTCACATCTCCGTCCAACGGCGACGGGCTGATGCACCGGCACGGCCCCGACCCACCCACCGGACCGGAACCGCGCGACCGCGGCGGCCGCCGCCGCGCACACGCCCGCCGGTGTCACACCTCGCCGAAGGCGCCATGGCGTCCCGCGCCGGAGGCGAAGCGGGCCGCGCCCTCCATGCCCTCCTCCAGGACGCCCATGCCGTAGCGGAGTTCGGTCCGCATGGCCTCCTTCTCGATCAGGCCCTCCTGGTCGAGGACCGAGGCCCGGTCGCTGCGCAGGCAGGACTGCGGGAAGCCGGCGATCTCGGCGGCCAGCCGCTCGGCCTCGGCGCGGGCCCGGCCGGCCGGGACGACACGATTGGCGAGCCCGATCTCGTACGCTTCCCGGGCGCCGACGGGACGGCCGGTGAGGATCATGTCCATCGCCCGGCTCGTGCCGATCAGCCGGGGCAGCCGTACCGTGCCCCCGTCGATCAGCGGCACGCCCCAGCGGCGGCAGAACACCCCGAAGACGGCGTCCTCCTCGGCGACCCGCAGATCGCACCAGAGCGCCAGCTCCAGACCGCCCGCCACGGCGTGCCCCGCGACCGCCGCGATCACCGGCTTGGTCAGCCGCAGCCGGGTGGGCCCCATCGGCCCGTCACCCTCCTCGGCGATCTCGTTCCCACGCTCGGTGCCGATGGCCTTGAGGTCCGCGCCCGCGCAGAAGGTGCCGCCCTCGCCCCAGAGCACGGCGACGCGCGCCGTCTCGTCCGCCTCGAACTTTAGGAAGGCGTCCGTGAGTTCGGCGGCGGTCGGCCCGTCCACCGCGTTCCGGGCCGCGGGCCGGGAGAGGACGACGGTGGTGACGTGACCCTGACGTTCGCTACGGACCGGCATCGCGCTGTCCCTTTCGGCGGCCGGCGCGCCACACCGCACGCCGTGGTCACTCCTCGGTATCACAGCACGCGGCGCACCGCACGGTCCTGGGACGGACGCGCTCGTGTCCCCCTCGCTCCGGACCGGGTCGGAGCACCGGGTCAGATCACCTTCCAGCGGACCAGCGCGCCGAGCGTCAGCGCCCCCGGCAGCAGCGGCACCCACACCGTGATGATCCGGTACGCCAGCACCACCGCCGTCGCCACGGCCACCGGGCCGCCCGCCGCGACCAGGGCCACGATCAGCGCGGCCTCCACCGAACCGAGCCCGCCGGGCGTCGGCACCATCGCGACCGCGATCGTCGCCGCCAGGTAGGCGATCATCATGTGCGTGGGCGACACCGGGAGGCCCAGCGCGCGTCCCACCGAGGCCAGTCCGGCGGCCTGGAGCAGCGGGAAGGCGAGCGAGCCGCCCCACAGGGCGAAGGCCCGGGACGGGCGGGTGTGCACCGAGCGGGCCTCTCCGAAGGCGGTGCGCAGGAAGGAGAGGACGGCCGTGCGCAGCTTTCGTACGAGAGCGAGCACGGCCAGCGCCGCGCACAGGGCCACCCCGACGCCGAGCAGCAGCGGCCCGGTCGCGCCGTCGGGTATCAGACCGTCGACCCGCAGCGCGCCGGGGAACGCGATCAGCAGGCCGACGAGCAGGGTCAGCCTGGCGACCGCCTCGGCCAGCAGATACAGCGCGAGCGCGGCCGAGGAGCGGGCCAGCGGCACCCCGCACACGGTCATGAACCGCAGATTGACCGCTCCGGCACCCAGCCCGGTCGGCAGCAGATGGTTCGCCGCGCCCGCGGCGAACTGCGTGGCCAGCAGGCGCCGGGCGGGCAGCCGTTCCATGACCGCGCCCTGACGGGTCACGGCCGCGGCCACCCAGGTCAGGCAGGTCGCGGCGGCCGCGGCGATGAGCCAGGGCCACTCGGCCGACCTCAGATGGCCGAAGCCCTCGGCGAGCACGGACCGATGGCGTACGGCCACCACGAGGACCAGTGCGAGCGGGATCAGACACAGGACCGGCCGGACGGCGGGCCGCAGGGTGAGGAGGCGGGGGAGCCGGGGCAGTGCCCGGGGAAGTCGTACGGCTGTCACATCTCGAGAGGTTTTCCACGCCGCACCAACGCGAGGTTGCGGGCGCGGGGACGGAGGCTGACACGCCGGGCAAGCCGTGGGACGCGCGGCCCGCGCGTCGCCCGCGGCGCCGGGGGAGGCCCACTCGCGTGAGTGCACCCGCCCCGATGCGTTGACCTCAACAAAGCTTGAGGTCCTACTGTCTCTCCCATGAGCATGGAGACCACAGCCTGGACACAGTTGCACAGTGTCATGAACGCCCAACAAGAGCGTCGTCCCTTCGACCGCGCGACGCTGCGCCGCATCGCCGCCTTCGCCCGCCCGCACCGCCGCCGTATCGCGCAGTTCGTCCTCCTCAGTGTGGTGACAGCGCTGCTGGCCGTCGCGACGCCGGTGCTCGCGGGGCATGTCGTGGACACCATCGTGGCCCACGGGGACGAGAGCACCGTCGTGCGTCTTTCCGTGCTCATCGCCGTCATCGCGCTCGCCGAGGCGGCCTTCGGGATCCTGGGCCGCTGGCTCTCGTCGACGCTCGGCGAGGGGCTCATCCTCGATCTGCGCACGGCTGTCTTCGATCATGTGCAGCGCATGCCGGTCGCGTTCTTCACACGTACACGTACGGGAGCGCTCGTCAGTCGACTCAACAACGACGTGATCGGCGCCCAGCGCGCGTTCAGCAACACCCTGTCCGGCGTCGTCGGCAATGTCGTGACCCTGCTGCTCACGCTGGTCGTGATGCTCACCCTGTCCTGGCAGATCACGCTGCTCGCGCTGGTCCTGCTGCCGGTGTTCGTACTCCCCGCTCGGCGGATGGGCAGCCGCATGGCCCGCCTCCAGCGGGAGGCCGCGGACCTCAACGCCTCCATGGGCACCCGCATGACCGAGCGCTTCTCCGCGCCCGGCGCGACCCTCGTCAAGCTCTTCGGGCGGCCCGGGGAGGAGTCCGCCGAGTTCTCGGCGCGTGCCCGGCGGGTGCGGGACATCGGTGTCCGTACGGCGATGGCGCAGTCCGCCTTCATCACCGCCCTCACCCTGGTCTCGGCCCTGGCGCTCGCCCTCGTCTACGGGCTCGGCGGCTGGTTCGCCCTGCGGGGCACCCTGGAGCCGGGCGCGGTCGTCTCGCTGGCGCTGCTGCTCACCCGTCTGTACGCGCCGCTGACCTCGCTGGCCGGGGCGCGCGTCGAGGTCATGAGCGCCCTGGTCAGCTTCGAGCGCGTCTTCGAGGTGCTCGACCTGAAGCCGCTCATCGAGGAGAAGCCGGACGCCCGCACGCTCCCGGACGATCCCGCCTCCGTCGAGTTCGACGACGTCCGCTTCGCCTACCCGTCCGCCGACAAGGTCTCCCTCGCCTCCCTGGAGGAGGTCGCCGCCCTCGACACCCGAGGCGGCGACGAGGTCCTGCACGGCATCTCCTTCCGAGCCGAACCCGGCCAGACCGTCGCGCTCGTCGGCTCCTCCGGCGCCGGCAAGTCGACCATCGCGCAACTCCTGCCGCGGCTGTACGACACCGACGCGGGCGCCGTGCGCATCGGAGGCGTCGACGTCCGCGAGCTCAGCGCCGCGTCGATGCGCGCGACCCTCGGCATGGTGACCCAGGACGGGCACCTCTTCCACGACTCGGTCCGCGAGAACCTGCTCCTCGCCCGGCCGGACGCGACCGAGGACGAGCTGTGGGACGTGCTGCGCCGGGCCCGTCTCGACGACCTCGTACGGTCCCTGCCCGACGGCCTCGACACCGTGGTCGGCGAGCGCGGCTACCGGCTCTCCGGCGGCGAGCGCCAGCGCATGACCATCGCCCGGCTGCTGCTCGCCCGCCAGCGCGTCGTCATCCTGGACGAGGCCACCGCCCATCTCGACAACACGTCGGAGGCGGCCGTCCAGGAGGCGCTCACCGAGGCGCTGGAGGGCCGCACCGCCCTCGTGATCGCGCACCGGCTGTCGACGGTACGGGCCGCCGACCTGATCCTGGTCGTCGAGGCGGGCCGGATCGTCGAGCGGGGCACCCACGAGGATCTGCTCGCGGCGGACGGGCGCTACGCGGAGCTGTACCGCACCCAGTTCAGGACCGGCCGGCCGCGGCACGAGGAGCAGCTCCCGGTCACGGCGGACGCGACGCCGTAGCGGCGTCGAATCCGCCGTGACCACCTGATCACCTCGCCCGGCCCGGTCTGCCCGGCCCCTCTGCTCCTTCGGCTACTCCTGCGGCCCCGGTCAGGTGGTGAACCGATGGCTGCCGGAGCCGACGCGGTACACCGCGCAGCCGTCCTCCGTGCGCAGGAAGGCGGCGCCGGTGTGCGCGACCGCGTCCGGGCCGCTCGCCGGAATCCACACCTCGGCCGTGGTGTTGGCGGGCACGGCGCAGGTGAGGTCGAAGCCGTCGGAGCGCTGTCGCCACCGGGTGGAGAGCGGGCCGTAGAGGGACGTGAACGTGGCCCGCGCGGAGGTGACGCCGCCGCCCGGCCGGGGACGGACGACGGTCTCCCGGTAGCCGGGCCCGCCCGGCGAGATGCCGGCGACGGTCGCGTACATCCACTCGCCCACCGAGCCGTAGGCGTAGTGGTTGAAGGAGTTCATGTCCGGGGTCTGGAAGCTGCCGTCGGGCCGGATGGAGTCCCAGCGTTCCCACATCGTGGTGGAGCCCTTGTCGATCTGGTAGCCCCAGCTCGGGAAGGAGCGCTGCAGGAGCAGCCGGTAGGCGACGTCGGTGTGCCCGGTGTCCGTGAGGACCGGGAGCAGCCGGGGGGTCCCGAGGAAGCCCGTCGACAGATGCCAGTCCCTCGCGCGGATCAGGTCGACGAGCCGTCCGGCCGCCGCCGTGCGCAGGGCGTCCGGAACCAGGTTCATCGACAGGGCGAGTACGTACGCCGTCTGCGTGTCGCCCCGCACCTTCCCGTCGGCGCCGACGTAGGCGTTCCGGAACGCCTCCCGGACGCGGTCGAACAGGCCGGTCCAGGGCGCGGGATCCTCGCCGAGCGCGGTGGCCATCCGGGCCGCGAGGTCGGCGCTGTGCGCGAAGTACGCGGTGGCGATGACGTCCTTGGGCGTCTCGTCCGAGACGTTCAGCCAGTCGCCGTAGCCGTCCGCGGGCCGCAGCAGGCCGCGGCTGTGGCGCTCCAGGTAGCCCAGCCACGCCCGGACGGACGGCCAGGCGTCGGCCAGGATCTGCCGGTCCCCGTAGGCCTGGTACAGCGACCAGGGGACGGTGACACCCGCGTCGCCCCAGCCCGCGACCCCGTTGCCGACCGTCCCGACCATGGGCGCCACGTCCGTGAACGCGCCCTCGGCCGTCTGACCGTCGCGCAGGTCCACGAGCCACTTGGCCAGGAAGCGCGCCGACTCCATGGTGTAGGCGGCCGTGGGGGCGAAGACGTTGATGTCACCGGTCCAGCCGAGCCGTTCGTCACGCGCGGGCGTGTCCGTGGGGACGGAGAGGAAGTTGCCCCGCTGGCCCCAAGTGATGTTGCTGTGAAGCTGGTTGAGCAGGGGTACGTCGGTCTCGAACTCCAGCGTGAAGGGCGCCGACGTATGCATGACGCGGCCGGTCACGGCCCCTGCGGAGGGAGTCCCGGGGAACCCGGTGACCTCGACGTAGCGGAACCCGTGGAAGGTGAAGCGCGGCTCGTACGTCTCCTCGCCGCCACCCCTGAGGATGTACGTGTCGGTCGCCGCCGCCGAGCGCAGATTCGCGGTGTAGAGGGTGCCGTCCGGGTTGAGGACCTCGGCGTGACGCAGCCGCACGGTCGTCCCGGCCTCGCCCGAGACGCGCAGCCGGACCGAGCCGACCATGTTCTGGCCCAGGTCGAAGACATGGACGCCCGGGGCGGGTTCGGTCACCTTCTCGGCGGGCCGTTCGGCGGCCACGCGCACCGGGCCGTCGAGCTGCGCGACGATCCGGCGGGGCGCCGCGTCCCCGGCGGCGCGGACGGCGAGCCAGGTCCTGTCGTCGAAGCCGGGGGAGGTCCAGCCGTCCGTCTCCGCGCGCGCGTCGTACGTCTCGCCGTTCAGCAGGTCGGCCGCGACGATCGGTCCGGCCGCGGCCCGCCAGTCGGTACCCGACATGACGCGCTCGGTCGTCCCGTCGGCGTACTCCACCTCCAACTGCGCCAGCAGCGCCGGGCGTTCACCGTACTGGTGGGGTCCGAACATGCCGACGCTCCCCGCGTACCAGCCGGGTGCGACCCAGACGCCGATGGCGTTGGCCCCGGGCCGCAGGAGGGACGTGACGTCGTACGTCTGGTATTGGACGCGCTCGCGGTAGTCGGTCCAGCCGGGGGCGAGCTGGTCGCGGCCCACCCGATGCCCGTTGAGGTGGGCCTCGTACAGGCCGAGGGCCGTCGCGTACAGGCGCGCGCGGACCACTCTCCTGCCGGGCAGTGTGAACGCGTGGCGGAGCTGGTTCGCGGCGAACGACGCCGGAACGACTCTGCCCCAGGGGCCCGCGCCCCATGCGGCGGCCACCTTGGCGGCCGGCCAGCCGCCGTCGTCGAAGCCGTCCCCGCGCCAGCCGTCGGCGGGCTTCGCGTCCGTGGCCCGCCAGGACGCGTCGGTGACGATCCGCCGCTCACCGGAGGCGGTGGTCAGCGTGAGAACACCGACCAGGCCGGCGGGCCCCACGGTCGCGTTGGCCGCCTCCACCGCGAGGACGTTCCGCCCCGGGCGCAGCCGTCCGAGGACGTCGACGACGGCCGGACGGCGCCAGTCCTCGTGCTCGGTCGCCAGGTCGGTACGGGCCACTTCGGCGCCGTTGACCGACAGCGAGAAAACGTTGTCGGCGCTGAAGGCGATCTTCGCCGCCGTGACACCGTCGGGAACGTCGACGACCCGCCGGAACCACCGCGTGGCCGCCGGGGCGCTGCTCGCCGGATCACCCTCGGGGAACCAGATCCACGCGCTGCCCTCCAGGGAGGGCGCGTCCGTGAGGGCGGTCGGAGCCGAGACCCACTCCGCCGACCACGGCGTGTCCAGGAGACCGGTCTCCCACCAGGACGGCGCGCTCCAGCCGGAGGCCGCTCCGTCGGTGTCCCAGACCCGCACCGACCAGAAGTAGCGCGTGCGCGGCGCGAGCCGAGGACCGGCGTACGGGACGAGGGCGGACTGGTCGGACGTCACCTTCCCGCTGTCCCACACGTCGGGCCGGGACAGCCCGGACGCGCTGGTGGCGACGCGGATCCGGTACGCGCTCTGCCGCGTCCCCGGTGCGTCCGAGACCATCGGCCAGCTCAGCCGGGGGTGTGCTGCGTCGAGCCCCAGCGGGTGCTCGACGTACTCGACGGTCGGAGCGGTGACGCGCGGGGCCGCGCGCCGGGCGCGCGGGCCGGCCCCTGCGGTTGCCGACGAGGGCGCGGCCGAGGCCGGTCCCGCTCCGGCGGCCGTCGCCGCGACGGCTCCCGCCGCACCGGCCGCGCCCGCCAGGATGTTCCTCCTGCTGATCAACTGGGGCCCCTCACCTAGGAGTTGTGAATCGTTTCACGGCGGTGAAGGTAGGGGCGGGGGAGGTGGCGGTCAACAAGTGCGGCGGTATTTTCGGGAATTCGGCCATGCTTATTCGTGTCATCGACCAGATCGGCCGGTTCGCGTGCTCGAACATTGAACGGTTTCAATTGATCGGAAGGGGTGGACTGCCGTCGGCGTGCGGCCGGCTGGAGGGGGCGTGTCTCGCGCGGCGGCCGGCGTTCCGCTGCTCGCGAGTGTGCAGTCAGGTGCTGCCCCGGGCCGGGCGTCGCGCCGGAGGTGGCAGAATGCTCCGGCGCTGCTCCGGCGCTGTCCGGCGCCGCCCCGTGGTGCCTGGTGCCGCGCGCCCGCCGCGTGGTCGCGTGGTGATGGTCACGAACGCCGTCGGAGCCCGTCGCCGCGCTGCTATAGTCATTTCCGATCGATCTCGATCGCAGGATTGTTACTCCCTACAGAGACGCCACCGGCGTCCGATGTGAGGGAGGCAAGGCCTGGGAGGCGCCCCGTGCGCTCCCCGGGCCTTTTTTGTTGCCTCGGTCCGTGCGCCAGAGATCGCGGACCGAAGCAGGATCGCAAGAATCAGGGATGCAAGGACGCGTCATGAACACACCCACACCCGGTGCGCTGGCGGAGAAGATCCTCAGTGGCGTCGGCGGCTCCGAGAACATCGAGAGCCTCACGCACTGCGCCACGCGCCTGCGCTTCCAGCTCCACGACGGTGAGAAGGTCGACCAGGCCACGCTCGACGCCCTCGACGGCGTCATGGGCACGGTGTCCCAGTCCGGCGACCGCTTCCAGATCGTGATCGGCGGAGCCGTCGCGGGCGTCTACTCGGACATCATGAACCTGCCGTCGATGACCGGCGGCGCCACGCCCCGTCCGCAGTCCGACGCCGAGGTCAAGGCCGAGATCCGTGCCAAGGGCCGAGGCCGCCTCGCCTGGCTCGACAACTTCTTCGAGTACCTCTCGGACTCGTTCCGGCCCCTCCTGGGCGTGCTGCTCGGCGCCTCCCTGATCATCGCGATCGCCTCCATGCTCGACGCCTTCGGCATCGTCGACTTCCGGTCCGCGGACAAGTCCGCCACCTGGGTCTTCGTCGACTCGATGTGGCGCTCGGTGCTGTACTTCCTGCCGATCATGGTCGCCTACAACGCGGCCAAGAAGCTGAAGATCGACCCCTGGGTCGGCGCCACCGTGATGGCCGCGGTGATGACCCCGAACTTCACGGGCATGATCGGGTCCAAGACCCCCGGCGTCACCACCACCACCAACGCGACGCTGGGCACCTCGGAGTCCGTCGCGCACGTCTTCGGGCTGCCGATGCAGCTCAACGACTACGGCGGCCAGGTGTTCGTGCCGCTGCTGATGGTCGCCCTGCTCGCCCTGGTCTACAGGGGCCTGAAGCGGATCTTCCCCGAGAACGTGCAGATGGTCTTCGTACCGTTCTTCAGCATGCTGATCATGATCCCGCTGACCGCGTTCCTCATCGGTCCCATGGGCGTCTGGGCCGGCAACGGCCTCGGCACGGGTCTGTCCTGGCTGAACGGCAACGCCCCGATCGTCTTCGCGATCGTCATCCCGATGCTGTACCCGTTCCTGGTGCCGCTCGGTCTGCACTGGCCGCTGAACGCGCTCATGCTCGTGAACATCAACACCCTCGGGTACGACTTCATCCAGGGCCCCATGGGCACGTGGAACTTCGCCTGCTTCGGCGCGACCGCCGGTGTCCTGCTGCTGTCGATCCGTCACCGTGAGAAGGACATGCGCCAGACCGCCACCGGCGCCCTGGCCGCGGGTCTGCTCGGCGGAATCTCCGAGCCTTCGCTGTACGGCATCCACCTGCGCTTCAAGCGGATCTACCCGCGCATGCTCGTCGGCTGCCTCGTGGGCGGTGTGATCATCGGTGTCCTGGGCGGCGTGAACACCAAGGCCTTCGCCTTCACCTCGCTGCTGACCATCCCGGTCTTCGACCCGATGATCAAGTACATCATCGCGATCTCGGCGGCCTTCTTCACCTCGATGGCGCTCGTGTACTTCGCGGACTACCGCACCAAGGAAGAGCGCGTCCAGGCCAACGCCGAGCGCGACGCGGCCGAGGCGGCCGCGGGCGGCAAGGCCGTCGTCCCCGCCCAGACCGTGGCGGCCGACGACCGCGAGCTCGTCGCCGTCGGTGCCGCCGCCACTGCCACCGGTGCCTCCGCCGGTACCGTCGCGGGGGCCGCCGCCGCGGCCGGGACTCCCGTCGCCGCCGGCGAGGCTCCCGCCGCCAGGAAGGGCCTCGAACTCACGGCGCCCGTCGCCGGCCGTGTGGTCGGCCTCGGCGAGGTCGAGGACCCGGTCTTCGCCTCCCGCGCGCTCGGCGAGGGCGTGGGCATCGAGCCGTCCGACGGTCACGTCGTCGCCCCGGTCGACGGTGAGCTGATCACCGTCGCCGACACCGGCCACGCCTTCGGCATCCGCACCGCGAACGGCGTCGAGGTCCTGATCCACGTCGGCATCGACACGGTGAAGATGCAGGGCGAGGGCTTCGACGTGCGCGTCGCGGCCGGGCAGAAGGTCTCCGCGGGTGACCTCCTCGCCGAGGTCGACCTCGGCGCCGTACGCGCCGCGGGACACCCGGCCGTCACCCTGATGACCGTCCTCAACACCGCGGACATGACCTCGGTCGAGCCGCACACCGGGCAGGACGTCACCGCCGGCACCCCCGTGGTGACCGTGCTGCGGTGATCGGCCGCCCTTGATCCGATCCGGCGCGTGCACGCCTCCCGAGAGGGAGCGTGCACGCGCCGCGTCGGTGTTCGGGAGACGATGGAGATCGGACGGAAAGGAGGGCCGGCGGTGAAGGCTGTGCGTGTCCTGAACAACAACGTGGTCCTCGCGAGCGACGAGAAGGACCAGCCGGTCATCCTGACCGGGCGCGGCATCGGCTTCAGCTCCCACCAGGGCAAGCCCGTCGACCCCACGCTCATCGAGCGTGTCTTCGTCCCGGCCGACGGCCGCGACCCCGCCGCGGGCTCCGGCCCCGACGCGGACCCCGACCGGCTGGCCGAGGCCATGGCCCTCATCAGCGAGGAGATCCTGGAAGCCGTCGTGACCGCCCTCGGCGACGCCGGTATCGAGGGACGCGAGTCCACCCGCCCCACCCTCGCCATCGCGGTCGCCGACCACGTCGCCGGAGCGCTGGACCGGGCCGCGCGGGGCATCGTCATCGAGTACCCGCTGCGCGCCGAGGTGCAGACCCTGTACGCCACCGAGTACGCCCAGGCGCAGCTCCTGCTCCAGGCCATCAACGAGCACGTGACCCCGCGACTGGAGGCCTCCGAGGCGACCCCGCTCGCCCTGCACCTGGTCAACGCGGGCTTCGTCTCGGGCGATCTGTCCTTCACCTACACGATGACCGGGGTCATCCAGCAGATGCTCGCCGTCATCAGGGAGCGGTACGGGCTGGACGTCTCCCACGAGTCCATGAACGTGGCGCGGTTCATCACGCACGTGCGCTATCTCTTCGTACGGATCCAGCAGCGCCGGCAGCTCAAGGGCCACGAGTCCACGATCGGGAAGGGCATCCGCCAGTACTACCCGGAGGCGACCCGCACCGCGCAGCAGCTCGCGACGATCGTCGAGCTGCGTCTGGGACGCCAACTGAGCGAGGACGAGGTCTCCTATCTGGCGCTCCACGTGGCCCGCATGACCATGGAGGCCGACGACACGGCGGCGTGAGACCCGGTGGGCCGGGCCGGTCACCTGAGGCCCGGCCCACCGCTTCGCCCGCTCCGGGCATCGGCGGCCTCGGGGTGAGAACTACTTCTCCGTCGTGCGGAGCCCCGACGCCCGCAGTACCGACCGCACGGTCTCGTCGTCGATCCGGTGCCCCAGCCGGTCGAGGGGGGGGGGGGCCCGGGCGCGGGGGGGGGCCCGCCCCCGCCCGCGGCCCCCCGGGGGGGAGGTCGTGGCGGAACACGACGGGAGCGTGGTTTACGGCGGGGGGGCG
>NZ_JBHYXD010000013.1:11447-38964 GCF_042751995.1 Streptomyces sp. NPDC059371
GGGCCGCCGCGGCCGCGCCCGCCCCCCCCGGGCGGGGCCGGCCGCCCCCCCCCCGGCGCCCCCCCCCCCCCACCACGGAGCGGCGCACACCGGTGTCGAGTTCGTGCCAGATCAACGGGTTCGCGGTGAGAACGCGGGGGTCGAGCTCCGCGCGGTGGCCGTGGACGTCCCGCAGCACGAGGTGGGAGGAGACGCCGTCGTACTGCCGTACGGTCGTCAGCGCGTCCGTGTGGACGACGTGCCGGCGCCACGGCGTGCGGACCACCAGCCGGCCGGGCCCGGCGCTCACCCGGGGCGGCAGCAGGACGAAACCCACCACCGCCGACACCATGAGCCACAGCAGGGCGCGCGGGGACGTGAGGCTCCCCGCGTCCCAGTCGACGAGCAGGGCCATGGCGCAGAACAGCAGAGCGCACGTCACCGCGAGCCGTGCACCGGCACGCCAATTCCGGTCACCGGCCGAGCCGACCGCTCTACTTCGCTCCACGGGGCCGACGTTATGCGGGTCCGCCGGGTCCGGCGCCCGTCGCTGACGGACCCCTGATGCCCGCGCCGTGGATACTGACGGATCCCATACGCACGTAGCGACGTCGTCCGGCAATGGCAGTGGCAGTGGCAGTGGCAATGGCAATGGCAATGGCAATGGCAATGGCAAGGCGCGGGGGCGCGGGGCGGGCTCCGCGGCGGGCGGCACCGGCGCCGGCCCGTGGCCCTACCTCGGATTCGTGCTCTCCCGCTCCAGGTCACCGGTGTCCAGGCGCAGCCGCAGGGTGTTGCGGCGGTGCGCGGCCGTCAGCGCCGCCCGCAGCGGGGAGGGCGGGACCGCGACAACGGGACAGACGGCGTGGGCGAGGCAGTGGCGGCCGACCGACGGCCACAGCGCGCGGCGCAGCAGGCCCCGCCCGCCGGCGCCGACGACGAGGAGGTCGCCGTCCCGGTCGGCGACACGCACCAGCGCCGGTCCGGGAGCGCCCCGGACGACGAGCGCCCGCCCGGGCAGTCCGGTGCCGGCGCCGCCGAACGCGTCCCGCAGCGCTTCCGTGAGCCTTTCCCCGGCGAGCCGCTCCCACTCCGGGACCAGGACCCTCGTGGCCGGGAACCTGCGGGCGGTGAGATCCCCCTCCGGAGGCTCCCAGGCGACCACCGGCCAGAGTTCCGCGCCGCGCAGCCTGGCTTCCTCGGCGGCCCGGCAAAGGACGGTGAGGCACTCGGGCGAGTCGCCCACTCCGACGACGACGCGAGCGGCTGGGGGCTTGGGGGACTCGGACATCGCCTTCACCTTCTGCATGTGCCGGCCAAGGGCTCCCGGCCGGCGATTCCCTGGGACAACCGCCTCCATCTCACCCCCGCGTCCGTGTTTCCGGCAGCCCGCGCGCCCGTTCTTGGCGTTCTTCTGACGGTCCTCCGGGCGCCCTCCCACCAGCGGTGTCAGCGACCCGTCAAAGTCGTCCGGCTCCTCGTCAACGTCCCGTCAGGACCGGCCCGGCGGCCGGGAGGTCCGGGCATAACGTCGGCAGCGAACCCCGGCACGCCTCCCCGCGTCCGGGGTCCCACAGCTCCGATCCCACACTCCCTGCCCTTCGGGAGGCACCCCATGACAGAACTCCTTCACGACGAGGACCCCGAGCCCGCCGATCGATTCCCGGCCGGACCCCTGTACGTACCGGTCCGGCCGGGTCCCTCCGGGTGTGCGGCCAGGCTCTTCCGCACCCCCCTCGGCCGGCGAACGGCCGTCGGCTTCACCTCCGAGCACCGGCTGGCCGCCACCCTCGGCTCCCGCCAGGCGTGGATCCGGCTCGCCGAGCCCGCGCTGCGCGCGCTGACCGCGCCGCTCGGCGTCACCGCCGTCACGGTCGATCCGCAGTTCACCGCACCGGCGCCCGCGCGCGTCACGCCGCCCGCCCCGGTCGCGCCGGCGGCCCCCTTCCCAACCGCCGGGCCGGTCGCGCACGAGATGTCCGCGCTGCGGATCGCCTGAGAGGAGCCACGATGACCACGGTTCACGAACCAGCCACCGCGACCGCCGCCGACGCCGCGACCGCCGCCGACGCCGCGACCGCCGCCGCCCATGCGACCGGCACCGCCACCACCGCGGCGGTCGGCCTGTCGGTGTGGCCCGCCTCCACCACTGAAGTCCCGCACGGCGACCTCGCCGTGGGCGGCGTACCGCTCGCCGAGATCGCCGACCGCTTCGGCTCCCCGGTCTACGTCCTGGACGAGGCCGAGATCCGCGACCGCTGCCGTACCTACCGGGACGCCTTCCCCGAGGCGGAAGTCCTCTACGCGGCCAAGGCGTTCCTGTGCCGCGCGATGGCCCACTGGATGGACGAGGAGGGCTTCGGCCTCGACGTCTGCTCCGCCGGCGAACTCGAACTCGCCGTCACCACCGGCTTCCCGCCCGAGCGGATCGTGCTGCACGGCAACGCCAAGTCCCCCCACGACCTGGACCTCGCCCTGCGGCTGGGTGTCGGCCGCATCGTCATCGACAGCCCCTCCGAGATCGCCCGGCTGGCCGCCGCCGTCGGCCCGGACGGCCACCAGAAGGTGATGGTCCGCGTGGTCCCCGGCATCCGTGCGGGCGGCCACGAGAAGATCCGCACCGGCACCGCCGACCAGAAGTTCGGCCTGTCCATCGCCGACGGCTACGCGGCGCACGCCATCGCCCGGATACTCGACCAGCCGCAGCTCGAACTCACCGGCCTGCACTGCCACTTGGGCTCACAGATCACCAGTGTCACGCCGTACCGGATCGCCGTACGACGCCTGGTCGGCCTCATGAGCCGGCTCCACGAACAGCACGGCCTGGTCCTGCCCGAACTCGACCTCGGCGGGGGGCACGGCATCGCCTACCGCCCCGGTGAACCGGCCCTGGACCTCACCGCGCTGGCCCGCAAGGTACGCGCCGAGCTCGCCGACGCCTGCGCCGCGGCCGGACTCCCCGTCCCCCGCCTGATCATCGAACCGGGACGGGCCATCGCCGGACCGGCGGGCATCGCCGTCTACCGCGTCCTGTCCGTCAAACACACCGGCGAGCACGTGTTCGTGGCCGTCGACGGCGGCATGAGCGACAACCCGCGCCCCGCCCTGTACGGCGTCCGCTACGCCCCCCGCCTGATCGGCCGGCACAGCACCGCGGGCCCGGCCCGGGTGACGGTGGTGGGCCGGCACTGCGAAGCCGGCGACATCCTCGCCGCCGACGCGGACCTCCCCGCCGACGTACGCCCCGGCGACCTCCTCGCCGTCCCCGTGGCCGGCGCGTACCACCTGTCCATGGCCTCCGGCTACAACCTGGTCGGCCGCCCGCCCGTGGTCGCCGTACGCGACGGACGGGCCCGCCTCCTCGTCCGGAGGGAATCCCTGGACGACATCCGCCGCCGCGACGTGGGCCTGTGACCGGCCGCTGATCTCCGGGCGGGCCGGTTCATCCTCCCTCGCCGACCGGCCCGTCCGGGCTCTCGTGCCCGGATGCCGCACGAGCGGCGCGCCGCCACCCGGCCGGCGCGCCGCTACACGTCGATCTGCGAGCCCATGATGACCGTGTGGTCCCGGGGGAGACCGAAGTACTCGGCGGCGTCCGCGGTGATGTGGGAGGTGGCGATGAACAGCCGCTTGCGCCAGGGAGCCATCGTCGGTGCCTTGCCCCGCCGCAGCTCGATCGTCGACAGGAAGTAGGACGCCCGGTCGAGCTCCAGCGGCCCTTCGGTCCTGCCCGGGTCGAGCATGGCCAGGGTGCTGGGCACGTCCGGCGTCTCCATGTAGCCGAAGCGGGCGGTCACGTGGATGATGCCGTCGTCGGCGTAGCCGAGATCGTCGACGACGAGCCGCCGTTCGGCCGGTACGCGCGGCACCGGCTCGGTCTCGATGGTCAGGATCACGACCTGGTCGTGGCGCACATGGTTGTGCTCGACGTTGGCCCGCATGGCGAGGGGAGTCGTCTGCTTGCCCCGGTTGAGGAAGACGGCCGTCCCGGGTACGCGGAGCGTCGGCGGCTCACCGCTGCGCAGGCGCTCGACGAAGTCGGGCAGCGGGCCCTCCTCCCGTACGCGTTCCGTGGTGACGATCTCGCGTCCGCGCTGCCAGGTGGTCATGACGGTGAAGACGGTGAGGCCGATCAGGAGCGGCAGCCAGGCGCCGTGGACGAGCTTCGTCAGGTTCGCCGCCACGAAGAGCAGGTCCACGAAGAGCAGCACACTCGCGCCGATCGCGATGAGCCAGACAGGCGTGCCCCACTTGGCCCGTGCGACGTAGAAGAACAGAAGCGTGGTGATGGTGATGGTGCCGGTGACCGCCATGCCGAACGCGAAGGCCAGAGCCGTGGAACTGCGGAAGGCGAAGACCAGGGTGAGGACCGAGACCATCAGCAGCCAGTTGATCCAGGGGACGTAGATCTGGCCGATCGTGGATTCGGAGGTGTGCGCGATGCGCAGCCGCGGCAGGTAGCCGAGCTGGGCGGCCTGGGAGGTGACCGAGTACGCGCCGGTGATCACGGCCTGCGAGGCGATCACCGTGGCGGCCGTGGCCAGCAGGACCATCGGCCATCTTCCCCAGTCGGGCACCAGCAGGAAGAAGGGGCTGCTGATGTTGCGGTGATCGGCCAGGATCAGCGCGCCCTGGCCGAAGTAGCTGAGCACGCACGCGGGAAGGACGAGGAACATCCAGCCGCGGGTGATGGCGCGGCGGCCGAAGTGCCCCATGTCCGCGTAGAGGGCTTCCGCGCCGGTGACCGAGAGCACGACCGCGGCGAGGGCGAAGAAGGCGGTGCCGAAGTGGCCGAACAGGAAACCCAGGGCGTACGTGGGTGACAGTGCCCTGAGGATCGCCGGGTGGTCGATGATGCCGTCCACGCCGCAGGCGCCGATGACCACGAACCAGATGATCATGACCGGCCCGAACACCCGGCCCACGGCCGCGGTCCCCCTGCGCTGCACCAGGAACAGCAGGACGATGATGACCGCGGTGATCGGCACGACCGCGCTCTCCAGCGACGGCTGGACGACCTTGAGCCCCTCGACCGCGGACAGTACCGAGATCGCCGGAGTGATCATGCTGTCGCCGAAGAACAGGGAGGCGCCGAAGACGCCGAGCGCGGCCAGGGCGGCCGTGGTCCGCCGGCCGCGCTGCGAGCCCCACCGCCGTACGAGCGTGATCAGCGCCATGATGCCGCCCTCGCCGTCGTTGTCGGCGCGCATGGCCAGCAGCACGTAGGTGACCGTCACGATGGTCATCACCGACCAGAACACGAGCGAGACCACGCCGTACACGTTGTCCGTGGTGACGGGGACCGGATGCGGGTCACTCGGGCTGAACACGGTCTGGAGGGTGTAGATCGGGCTGGTCCCGATGTCGCCGAAGACCACCCCGAGAGCGCCGACCACCACCGCGAGACGTACCGTGTCGTGCGCGCTCGGGCCATGTCCCCCTGGCCCCCGCGATTCCGGTCCGTCGTCCGCCGCGGCCCCGTTCCGGGCATCGGTCATGGCGTCCTCCTCCGCTCGGGCCGCCGCGCGCCGGGCGAGGTGTGCCGAAAGGTGCCGTCCGCCGCGACGATACCGATCACCCGCACCATCACCCGTAGCGCACGCCGCCGCGTTCGGGCGATCTCGCACCCGGCCGCCCGGCGTCCGCTGCCGAGGCCGTCACCGCTTCACGAGGTGGGTCCGGGTTCGGCTGCCAAGTACCAGGACCTCCACGCCGGGATGGAGGACCAGGACGACACCGCCCGGCAGCGCAGCCTGCGCGACGACGCGTTCGACCAGCAGCTCTTCGCCGCGATGCCGCACCGCACCAGCCTCGTCCCGGCCACCGTGCTCGGCGACGGCTCCCTGCCGGACACCGTGATCGTCAAACTCGACGGCCTGCGCGTCCAGGTCCCGCGCGACAGCATCACCGACCACCGGCCGGACGCCGCATCCGCGCAGGTCACCCTGCGCATCCCGGCGCCGCGCCCTTCCCTGCCGACCGGGTTCTTCCTGACCGACGGCTCGCGCGGACGCGTCGGCGGCTCTCCGATGCTGCGCCTGTATTTCCACCTGACCCACGCCGAGGCGGCACCCGAGGCATGGGGCACGGTGTTGTCCCGCCTGGAGGCACTGCGGCTGCGTTACCGGGCCAAGGTCACCTCGTCGCTGAAGCACTTCCCGCGCCGTGACGCGCTGGTGGTGTATCTCGGCTCCGACGCCTGGCACGCGGCCGCCGACATCGCCGCGTCCGCCCGGGGCCTGCCCGGACTGGGCGACGCCACCTCGCCGTTCGTCCACCAGTGGGGCTGCTGAACCACCTGCCTGCTCGCAGGCAGTGCTCCGACCGTTGGACGCCTGTGCCCCTTCAGGTGCCCAGCGGCATTTCTATGTCCGCTCCCCGTCGGCATCACCGGCGCCCAGCACCTCGGCTCCGGCGCGGCGGGCGGCTCCGGCCAGCGCCTCCAAGGCGGCCAGGTGCGCGGCGAGCGCCTTTCGGCCGCTCAGGGTGAGAGCAACCCAGGTGCGAGGCCGCTTGCCGAAGTAGCCCTTGCGGACGCTCACATAGCCGGCCTTCTCCAGCGCGGCGACCGTCTTGCTCAGTACGGAATCGGTTACCCCGCAGTAGTCCCGCACCGTGCTGAACTCGGCCTCGGCGCAACCAGAGAGGAACGCGGCCACCGTCAGCCGGGTGGGGTGGTGGATCTCCTTGTCCAGGCCGGGCGGACCCGCGTCGGTCACGACGCCTCCCGGGCACCAACACGCGCGAGGCCGACCTGCGTCCAGGACGACGCGCCGGCCGCCACGCCGAATCCGGTGAACGCTCCGGCGCCACCGAAGAGGAGGGCCCCCGCCAGACCCGCGGCAAAGGGGATCACGGGCAGGACCCACGCGTGCCACACGGTCCCGCGCTCGCGCCGGGCGAACCACGGTGCGACTCCGGAGGCGCGCTGCACCCTCCAGGTCACCACGAGGAACGTGCCCGCGCAGAGCAGTGCGGCCGCGAGGATCCAGCCCTGCCACCGGGGCCACACCGGCGCCAGGCCGAAGCCGCTCATGGCCGCGGCGAGCAGCAGGCCGTGGGTGGCGGGATACCAGGCCGGCACCGACCGCGCCGACTGCCGTGCCGCGTTCTCGGCGGCCCGCGCGGTGCGCAGCGCCGCGGCGGCGGACTCGGCGCTGGGCCCCATCGATCCTGAGGTGTTCATGGGTTCTCCGGCTTCCGTACGACGGGGTGCGCTTACTCATGCCAGACTGGCATCTACTTTCTAGTATGGCAAGTAATTTCCGTCTTGGCGTGTCCAGGCGCACGAGAGCCCCGCCGGAACGGATCCCGGCGGGGCTCCGGCGCAAGTGCCCAGGTGAACACCGGCCCTGAGTACACGTCATCCACGACAGGCGGACCTCACGCCTGCTGGGCGAGCTTCGCTTCCCTCGCCAGCTCGGTGGCGGCCAGCAGGCTCAGCCCCGGCAGTTCCTGGCGCAAGGCCCTTATCGCCGCCACCTCGTGGGTGACGGGGTCCACGCCGCCGCGCTCCAGGATCCCCCGGGCCCACCGCACCCGCGGCTCCCCGCCCCGCTCCGCCAGTCCGTCCAGGATCCGCGCGGCCCTCCGCAGCCCGGGAGCCTCGTCGGCGGGAGCTCCTCCAACTCGTCGCCCCGGTCGCCGTCGTCGCCTCCAGCATCGGCCAACTCCAGGCCGGCCTTGCCGCACGCTCACGCTTCGACGACCTGGTCTCCCTGCCACAGGAGTCCGCCGGCACGGCCACCACCAGCCCGGTCCCCGTTCAGGACGCCCCCGGCGTCGAGTTCGTCGGCGTGACCTTCGCCTACGACGGCGAACCCGTCCTGGAAGACTTGACCTTTTCCGCCCCCCGACGCGGCCTCACCGCACTCGTCGGGCACTCGGGCGCCGGCAAGTCCACTGCCCTGACCCTGGTCGAGCGCTTCATGCACCCCGACCGGGGCTCGATCCGCGTCCTGGGTCACGACGTGGACGGTTGGCCGCTGAACGACCTGCGACGCAGGGTGGCCTACGCCGACCAGACCTTCACCCTGCTTGAAGGCACCGTCCGCGAGAACCTGCTGCTCGGCAGCGACACCCTCCTCGGCGACGACGCCCTGCTGGACGCCCTCGACGCCGTGGCCCTGCGCGACGAGGTCCTGCGGCTCCCGAACGGCCTCGACACCGTCCTTGGACGCGCCACCGACTTCTCCGGCGGCCAGCGCCAGCGCCTCGCCCTGGCCCGCGCCCTCCTCACCGACGCCGACGTGGTGCTGCTGGACGAACCGACCTCGCAACTGGACAGCATCAACGAGCATCGGCTGCGCGACCTGGTCACCCGACTCGCCGAGGACCGAGCCGTGGTGGTTGTCGCCCACCGGCTCTCCACCGTCCAGCACGCCGACCACGTACTCGTCATGGAGTCCGGCCGCGCTCTGGATGCCGGGACGCACCCGGAACTGCTCGCACGCTGCCCGCAGTACCAGGACCTGGTCCGCAACCAGCAGTGGCAGGCGGAAGTGCACACTGTCCCGCAGCGCGTACCCGCCTAGCACTCCGGCAGTTCTTTGACGTTTTCCCTTCTCGTGGGCGGTTCGGGTGAGGGTGGTGGGCTGATCGCGGGCCCGTGTTCCCTTTCTCGAGCCACCCTTCGATCGTGTGCTTCACGTGCCCCCCGGGGAGTGGCTCGCCCTCTGCCCCTGATGCTGTTCAAGGCCAGGGGCGGAGCCGTCTCGCTCAACCGAGCCCCTTGGAGCGAGACGGCGTCAAGTCGCGTGCTCCCCGACCTCGTCCAGCTCTACCCCCGGTTCTCCTCCGAGGCCGCCGAGCCGGCGGTCCACGTCGGTTTCCGGGCGCGTGATGACCGGCCCCCCGTCCGCACACGTCTGGTCGTGCACGGGTCAGTTCCGGCGGGCCACCAGGCGGTAGGCGTTGGACACGCCGAGCCGGTGTGCGAGCGGGCGGACCGCGAACCGGTCCAGCAGCGTGCCAAGGACCAGGGCCGGGATCCCCGCGACGAGCAGGGCCGTACGCCCGGCCCGGCGCAGCGCGCCCGGCGGCCTCGGCAGCCAGGGCGCGTCCTCGCGCGGAGCGGCGTGGTCCAGCGCCAGCCAGACGGCCGCGAGCAGGTCCACCGGGTCGTGCGGCTCGGCATGCTGCTGCGCCACCACCGTGAACCCCAGCTCCGCCAGCCGGTGGCGCAGGTTGGCGACCGGCACGAAGTGCAGGTGCTGCGGCTGGAGCCAGGGCAGCCACCAGCGGCCCAGCAGCCGGGCGTAGCGGCTCTCGGGGTCCGGGACCTCGATGAGCAGATGGCCGCCGGGCCGCACCGCCTGCCAGGCCGCCCTCAGTTCACGGTCGGGGTCGGTGCTGTGCTCCAGGTAGTGGAACATGCTCACCACGTCGTAGCGGGCGGCGAGTTCCGGTGCCAGGTCGGGGAAGGCGCCGCGGTAGCCGTGCTCCACCCGGCCCTCCCGGGCGGCGAGTTCGACGCCCTCCGTGAAGTCGAGACCGTCGAACGCCGTGCCGGGCAACACCGCGCGGGCGGTCGCGCAGAAGTGGCCGTGCCCGGTGCCGACGTCGAGCCAGGTCTTCGGGACGGAGTCGTACGGCAGTATCGACTCGGCGCGGTCGCGGTACATCCCGGTGCGGCCGCCGAAGGTGTCGCCGAGTCTCTTCTCGCCGAGCCCGTCGTAGAAGTCGCGGTAGTAGAACTCCAGCCCGGCCTCGCTCAGCCGGGGGTTCTGGAAGACGTGCCCGCAGGCGTCGCACCGGTCGAGGACGAACCGGCCCGGCTTGTGCTGGAGCAGGTCGGTGGTGCGCAGACGGGTGGTCAGCCGACCCGAACCGCACCAGGGGCAGGTGGTGCGCGGCGGCTCGAGGAAGCGGCCCGTGCCCTCGGCCAGATCGGCCAGGTAGCGGGGGCGCAGCCCGGCCACCCGCTCGGCACGGCTGGGCGCCCTGACCGGCTGCTCGGCGTCCTGCCCGGCCGGTTCGCCGACGTCGTGTCCTGCCGGTTCCCTGGCGTCCTGCCTGGCCGGCTGCCCGGTCGGCTCCCCGGCGTCCCGCCCGGTCGGCTCCCCGGCGTCCCGCCCGGGCGGCTGCTCGGGGGCTTGGCCGGTCGGTCGGTCCGTCTGTTCACTCATCGGTACTCCCAGGCGAGTTGTTCGAGGCTGTCCGCCGCCGCCGGTGCACCGCCGGCGGCGCGGAACGCCCTACCGATCCGCTCGGCGGCGGCGCGGTGCCCGGGTTCGTGCAGTACGGCGTCGAGCGCGGCGCCCAGCCGGGCGGCGGTCACCCGGCCGAACCTGACCCGGACGCCCGCCCCCGCGTCCACCACCTGCCCGGCCACCACCGGCTGGTCGTCGCGGATGGGTGCCACCACGAGCGGAACCCCGTGCCACAGCGCCTCGCACACGGTGTTGTGACCGGCATGGCAGACCACGGCGTCGACCCGTTCGAGGAGGGCGAGTTGGGGTACGGAGGGCAGGACCAGCAGGTCCTTGTCGTGGCCGGGCGAGGGCTGAGCGCCGTACGGACCGGTGCCGTTCGGGGACGGGATGCCGCCCCGTGACGAGGCGACGTCCGCGCCCAGGGTGTTCCCCGGGTCGACGACGACCGCCTGCATCCGGTCGGCCCGTGCGCGCAGGGCCTCTCGGCAGACGGCGAGGAAGCGCCCGCCGGCGTCGGTATTCGCGGTGCCGAGCGTCACCAGCACCGTGGCCCGGCCGGGGTCGAGCCAGTCCCAGGGGAAGCCTGGCTCGGCCGGTCTGGCCGTGATCGAGGGGCCGACCCAGTGGATCGGGCCGCCCCGCGCGGTGGCCGGCGGACCGGCCAGCTCCACCGTGCTGAACGCCAGCACCAGATGCGGCGAGAACCGCGGATCGGTGTCGCCCGCCGGATCCCCGATTGACCGGCGCAGGCCCGCCAGACGCTCCGCCAGCCATTCGGTGACCCTCGGCAGCCCGGCCAGCGGGTCGGCGAACTCGGCCGAGGTGGTCGCCGAGGTGGCCCACGGCAGCCCCGCCCGCTCGGCGACCAGCCCACCCGAGAACGCCTGTTGGTCGGCGACGACCACGTCCGGACGGAACGTCTCGACCGCCGCCCGCACCCCCGGCGCCATGGCCTCGGCGAGCGGCAGCAGATACCACTCCCACAGGAACTTCAGCGCCTCCGGCCCCCGCAGGTCGGGGGGCCGCCGCGCCTCGCCCACCCCCGGTACCGGCCCGGCGCACGGGAACACCGGGGCCCGGTCACCCGCGAGGCGTCCCACGAGACCGGGGTCGGCGCAGGCCCACGCCACCCGGTGCCCGCGCGCGAGCAGCAGGTCGGCGACCCCGACGGCCGGGTTGATGTGCCCGACCAACGGCGGTACCACGAACAGGAATCCGCTCACCGGGCCTCGGCCCCCACGCTCCGGGCCGCCGAAGTCCCCTGGATCAGCTCCAGGATGTGACCGCCCACGGTCCCGGCCGCCTCCACCAGAACCGAGTGCTCGCGCCCCGGGATCACCGCCGTCCGGCAGTCCGGCAGCAACGACTCCAACCAGGGCGCCAGTTCGGCGAGGTCGGAGTCACCCCCGTACACACCGAGCACGGGACGACGCATCGCCGCTATCTGATCATCCGTCAGGACGCCGCTGGCCGGGATGTCCTGTCCGAGGGTGGTGTCCCGGGCGAGCCGGGCCGCGCCCCGGGCCAGCCGGGCCGTGTTGTGGCCACGGTTCGCCGTGATCCACGCGAGGGCTTCGGGCTCGTTGTGCGCCAGTTGCGCCACCACCCGGTCGAGGATGCCGCCGAGCTTCGACGCCCAGGCGGCGGTGGCCGGTTCGGACTCGATCAGGGACACGCTGGCCACACGCTCCGGGTGGCGAGCCGCGAAGCCGAAGGCGATCGTGCCGCCGTAGGAGTTGCCGACCAGGTGCACCGGTCCGGTCACCGCCAGCCGGTCGAGCAGCGCCCGGAGGTCGTCGATGTTGTGGTCCAGGGTGTAGCCGTCGGGCGGGCGTTCGCTGCGGCCGTGGCCCCGCAGGTCGTACATGACGACATCGAGGCCGGCCGCCGCGAAGGCGGGCGCCACGGTGAAGTAGTAGCTGGCCAGGCTGTCGGTGAGCAGGCCGTGGACCAGTACCGCGGTCGCGGTGACCGCCCGGCCGTCCCGGGGGCCGATCCGCTGTACGTGCAACCGGAGTCCACCGGTGTCGACCATCGCCATGCGTCAGCTCGCCTCCGCCGCCTTCAGGCTGGTCACGACGTAGGCGACGAGCTGCCCCACGGTGAGCCCGATGATCTCGTCGAACTCCATCCCGGCCAGGAACTCGGCGAAGTTGACCCGCCCGCCGTACCGCTCCTCCAGCAGGCCCGACAGCGTCACCAGGTCGATGCTCTCCAGCTCCAGATCGCGGTTGAACGTGGTCGCCATGCCGATCTCGACGTCGTCGAGGCCGTACTCGTCCTCCAGGAGCCGGGCGAGCAGTCCGGCGATGTCGGCGAGGACCAGGTCCGCGTCGGCGGGGCGGGGGATGGCGTCCGCGGGGTGGGGGGTGGCGTCTGCGGGGTGGGGCATGGCGTCCGCGGGGTGGGGGGTGGCTTTCATGGGGTGTACTCCTCCTCGTGGGGGTGTCCCGTCGGTCCGATCGGTCCCGTGGTCCAGGCCACGACATAGGCCCGTTCGGTCGGGCCGGGCGGATTCGCGGCGGGCGCGCACCGCACCGCGTAGGCGCGTTCCAGGTGCCCCGAGACGATCAATTCGTCCCCGGCCGGTGCCGCCTCCAGCACGGCGAAGTCGCGCGGCCGGCCGCCGAAGCCGGTGCCCTCCGCCTTGGCGACCGCCTCCTTGGCGGCCCAGAACCGGGTGAACCACAGGGCCTCGGTGCCGGTGCCGGTGCCGGTGCCGGTGCCGGTGCTGGTGGCGGTGGCGGTGGCGCACAGCGTGCGCAGCAGCCGCAGTTCGTCGGCGCCGAGCACCGTCGCCATCGCCTGCGGGTCGCGGGCCGTGACCTCCTCGATGTCGATGCCGGGACCGGGAGCGGGCGTGTGCGGACGTACGATCGCCACGGCCGCCTCGGCGCGGTGGGCGAGAGAGACGTCCAGCGCGGGCAGTTCCCGGCCGTGCACCCCGGTGACGTACGGGCGGCCCATGCCGTCGTTGCTCACCCGCAACTCCGCGGGAAACACCGGGCCCTCGCCGTGGTCCCACAGCCATTGCCGTACGGCGTCCTTGACCGCGATCCGGCCCAGCAACCACTGCCGCCGGCCGCGCGGCGCGTGCCTGGCGTACTCCGAACGCTCTTGTCCGCCCAGCGAGTTGCGCATGATCAGCTCGCGCGACGCCAGATCCGGCCACCGTTCGTGGACAAGTGACCAGCCGCCCGGACGGGCCTCGGACAGGGTGTTGCGCTCGGGGAAGCGCTCCACCGGCCGGGTGTGCGGATCGTTGTCGAACCGGCGGTCCTGCCAGCCGCGCAACTCCGCCCACACCGCGCCCGCCACCGAGAGCTGTACGTCGGCCTCCAGCACGGTGTCGGTGAGCGAGGTGATCCGCACCAGACACGCCACCTCCGTCCCCGGGGCAGGGTGCGGGCCGTGGAAGCGCATCTCCCGCATTCCGACCGGGAACACGACCGTCCGCTCGGAGCGGGTCGCCATGATCCAGTAGCCGAGGATCTGGCCGACGTTGTCCAGCAGGGCACCGGGCGCCGCCGGGGCGGTGATGATCCCGCGGATGTGCCGCTCGCCGAGAGCGGTGAGTTCGGTGACTCCCTGGAACGCCGGGCCGTGGAACATCCAGCGCTCGCCGTACAGTTGCGCCGCGGTGTGCAGGGGCGCGCGTTCGCTCGCGGGGTCGATCCGCCAGCGGGCGGGCGGCGGGGCCGGGTAGCCGGTGGCGAGTTCGACGGTGGCGCGGGCCCGGGGACCGAAGGACACGGCCAGGCGGTCCGGTGCCACGGGCTCCGCCGTTACCTGTACGTCGACGGCGGGGGTGGCCGTCAGCCACTCCTCGAACCGGGCGCCGTGCACCGCCACCGGCACCTTGCCCGGCGCCGCCCGCCGGGCCGCGTCCATCAGGTGGTGCACGATCGTGGTCGCCGGGACGACCGGCCAGCGGTCGGCCACGTCCGGCCAGCCGGCCCGCTGGGGGAAGAAGCAGTGGTCGAGCAGGTACGGCATGGTCTCCGGAGAGACGCGGACGACCGAGGTTCGTACGAGGGTGCCCGTCGCCCCGTCGCCGACCGCCGTCCGCGTCGCGGCGACGGGTCTGGAAGCCGGCACGGAGACAGGGACGGAGCCGGGCACGGGCACGGGCGCGGGCACGGGGAGAGAGGTGGGGACGGGGACGGGGGGAGGGGGTGTGGCGGTCGGCCGGCGGGCGGGCCGCGCCGTGATGAGGGCTGCCGCCGTGTCCGCGGTGTCCCGCAGCAGAGCGTCCAGTTCGGCGGCGCCGGGGAACCGGTCGGTGAGCCCACCCAGCCCACCCGGCGCGTACGTGGTGGCGGCGCCCGGGGCGGGGACGGCCGCGCTCAACTCGGCGCGAAGGTCAGCCAGTTCCGGGCCGTCGAGCGAGATCAGCGCACCGTCCAGGTCGAGTCGCACGGGGGCCCGCCGCGCCGACAGCGCGGCGCCGTCGGCGGATCCGGCTTCTGAAGCGGTGTCCGTACGGGGCCCGGTGGGCAGGGCCGGGGCGACGGCCGCCCCCGCCGTCCACAGCGCGGCCGCCACCCGGCGCAACTGGGCGAGGCCGGAGCGGTGGGGGGAGTTGGCGGCCACGGTCAGATGGTCGCGGTCGCCGAGGGTGTCGCCCACGAGCGACCCGAGCTGCCCGGGGCCCACCTGGACGAAGGCCCGGTGCCCCGCCGCGTACAGGGCCTCGGTCAACTGCCGGAAGCGCACGGGTTCCAGCAGGTGCCGGACGAACAGATCCCGTACCTCCGCCTCCCGTTCGGGGAACGGCGCCGCGGTCGTCCCCGACCACACCGGGACGGTCGCCGGATGCAGCCGGAACCGCTTGGCCGCCTGTCTGATCGGCCCGAGGTAGGGCGCCAGCATCGGCGTGTGGAAGCCGGACCGGAACGGCAGCACCTGGCCTAGCACACCGCGGGCCCGGAACGACCGGACGAAGTCCTCGACCGCGCCGTCCGGCCCGCACACCATCGACTGGCCCGGCGCGTTGTCGTGGGAGAGCACCAGGCCGGCACCCGTGAACTCCTGCTCCAGGGCGGCCAGTACGCGCTCCGCGGGCGCGCCGACGGCACCGAACGCGAGACCCGGCACCGTCACCGTGTCCGGATCGAAGCCCGCCATGAAGGCGTCGACCTCGTCCCCGGAGTACAGCCCGGCCGCCGTCATCGCGGTCCACTCCCCGACGCTGTGCCCGGCGACCGCGTCCGGCATGACACCCAGGCGACGCAGCGCCGCGTCGAGAAGGCGGCCGACGGCCACCACGCCGAGGCCGTGCCGGCCCACGTCACCGACGGGGTCGCCCTCGGGCGCCGCCCGGGGCAGGCCGAAGTGCGCGGCCACGTCGTCGACGCGCGCGGAGAACTCGCTCTCCAGACCGGGGAAGACGAAGACGAGCTTGCCGTGCCCGGGACCGAGCAGAGGACCGGGCCGGAACCAGACGTCGCCCCGGCCGTGCCAGGCGCGGCCCCGGCCGACCGCCCGGCGGGCCAGGGCCAGCCGCTTCGCGGTCGGGTCGACGATGCCGAGCCGGGCCCGGCCCGCGGCAGGATGGGGCAGCGCGGGGTCGAGTCCGGTGGCGCGTACCGCGGCGTCGTCGGTGTCCAGCAGGGCGGCGAGCCGTTCCGGACCGTCCGCGGCGAGCAGCAGGACCCGCTCGGGCTCGGCGACCCGCACGGCCGGGCGTCCGGCTGCCGGGGCGGGCGCCGTCGTGACGGGCGCCGGTGCCTCCTCCAGCACCACGTGCGCGTTGATCCCGCCGAAACCGAAGGCGTTCACGCCGGCCCGGCGCACCGGGTTGTCGGGCGAGACCTCCCAGGGGACGGCCTTGTCCAGCGTACGGAAGCGGGTCGCGGCCAGCGCCGGATGCGGGTCGTCGCAGTGCAGGGTCGGCAGCAGCGTCGCGTGGTGCACCGCGAGGGCGGCCTTGACCAGTCCGGCCACCCCGGCGGCGGGCATGGTGTGCCCGATCATCGACTTCACCGAGCCGATCACCGCGCGGTCTCCGCCGGATCCCCCGGCCGGACCGAACACCGCGCCGAGCGTGGCCAGTTCGGCCGCGTCGCCTGCCGGGGTCGCGGTGCCGTGTGCCTCCAGCAGGCCGACCGAGCCGGGCGCGGCCGGGTCGAGTCCGGCGGCGAGCCATGCCTGCCGCACGGCACTCGCCTGGCCGCCGGGATCGGGGCTGACCAGGCCGGCGGCCCGGCCGTCGCTCGCCACCCCGGTGCCCCGGATCACCGCGTAGATCCGGTCGCCGTCGCGCCGGGCGTCGGCCAGCCGCTTCAGTACGACGACCCCGGTGCCCTCGCCGACGAGGAGGCCGTCGGCGTCCCGGTGGAAGGGGCGGATGCGCTCGCTGGGGGAGAGGGCGCGCAGTTGGGAGAAGACGCTCCACAGGGTGATGTCGTGGCAGTGGTGGACGCCCCCGGCGAGCATCAGGTCGCAGCGCTCCGAGGAGAGTTCGCCCACGGCCTGGTCGACCGCGACCAGCGACGAGGCGCAGGCCGCGTCCACGGTGTAGGCGGGGCCGCGCAGGTCGAGCCGGTTGGCCACCCGGGAGGCGGCCAGGTTGGGCACCAGGCCGATCGCCGACTCGGGGCTGTCGGGGCCGAGCCGGTCGGTGAACGCCGTTCGTACACGGTTGAGTTGACTGCTCGTCAATTCCGGTAACAACTCGCCCAGGGTGCGCACCAGTTGCCCGGCCGTGCGCACCCGTTGGTCGAGCCGGACCAGGCCCGGGGTGAGATAGCCGCCCCGGCCGAGAACGACACCGACGCGCCGCCGGTCCGGAAGCCGGTCCGGGCCGCCCGCGTCCGCGAGGGCCGCGGCGGCCACGTGCAGCGCGATGAGCTGGTCGGGCTCGGTGCCGGCCACCGAGTTCGGCATGATCCCGAACCGGGTCACCTCCACCTCGGCCAGTGCGTCCACGAACCCGCCCCTGCGGCAGTACACCTGGTCGGCGACGGCCGGTTCGGACGCGGTGCCGGGGCGGTAGTACCCGGCGTCCCAACGCCCCTGCGGCACCTCTCCGATCGCGTCCACTCCGTCCCGCAGGTTGAGCCAGTACGCCTCCAGATCCCGGGCCCCTGGCATCAGCACCGCCATGCCGACGATGGCGACCGGAACCTGCCGCCGCGCCACCGGCTCTTCCGCCGCACCCGCCGCACCCGCCGCACCCGCCGCACCCGCCGCACCCGCCGCACCCGCGGCACCTGCCGCATCCGCCGTCCGGTCCTGTTCCTGGCCCGTCCCGGGAGCCTTCGCCCGGTGCGTCACCGGACCCGCCGCGGGATCCGTCACCGAAACCCTCACCAGCCCGAGGCGGTGTAGACGACGGCGGTGGTCGACGGGTCGCCCCAGGCGAGTTCACGCAGCAGGGCCGCGGTGCCTTCCTCGGGGTCGATCAGGCCGATGCCCCGGCGGCCGTAGGCGCGTGCCAGCTCCGGTCCGACCATGCCGCCGTGCCGGGCGGCGGGTGCCCAGGGCCCCCAGTGCACGGTCAGCGCCCGGTGCCCGGTGCGGGCGGCCCAGGCCGAGCCGAGGGTCTGGAGCGCGTCGTTGGCCGCCGCGTAGTCCGCCTGGCCCCGGTTGCCGAGTACCCCGGAGATGCTGCCGAACAACACACTGAACGCCGGTCCGTCGGGCAGTTCCTCCAGCGCGGTGAGCAGGGCGCCGGCGCCGGTCGCCTTCGTGCCGTAGACCCGCTGGAAGGACTCGGGGGTCTTCTCGGCGATGATCCGGTCCTCGATCACCCCGGCCGCGTAGACGACTCCGTCGAGGCGGCCGTGCTCGGCGTGGATGTCCTTGACCGCCTGGAGCACCGCCTCCGGCTCCCGGAAGTCGACGCAGCGGTAGCGGACTTCGCTTCCGAGCGCCCTGAGTTCCGTCAGCGTCGTGGTGATCTCCCGCTGGGCGAGGAGGAGTTCGGCGGCCTGGTTGATCGCCGCCGGTCTCGTCCCGCCGCGGGCGGCGAGCGCCGCGCGCAGTGCGGCCGGGGTACGGGCGGCGGCCGTGTCCGGGTCCTCCGGGCCGTCCGGCACGGGTGTCCTGCCGAGCAGTTCGAGCCGGCACCGGCCGGCGGCCGCGATGGCCGCGGCGCACTGCGCGGTGATGCCGCGTGCCCCGCCGGCCAGCAGGACCACCGCGTCCCGGTCCAGGCCGAGCGCGGCGGCTTCAGCCGCACCGGCACCGGCCGGGCCGGCGCCGGTGCCGCCGAGGATCCCCAGCGGTGACTCGACGAGCTCCAGACCGAACCGGCCCTCCGGCCGGCGCAGGACGACCGGGGCGAGGCTGGACACGCACAACTCCTCGACGAGCGCGTCCGCGAGCAGCAGCCCGTCCGCGACGGACAGCGTGTCCGCGACGGTCAGGGTGTCCGCGACGGGTGACGTGGTCACCACCTCCACCGTCCGCGCGACCAGCGACGGGTACTCGCGCGCCACGGTGCGGAAGAAGCCGCGCAGCCCCGCAGCCGCCGTGTTCGGCGTGTCCCTGCCTACGGCCCGCAGGGCCAGCAGCCGGCGCGGTTCCAGGGCGAGGGCGGCCTTCAGAACGGGGAACGCGTCCGGCAGCACCGGCGCGCCACCCGTGACGAGGTACAGGACCCCGTCCACCCGGCCGTCGTCCTGGGTGAGCAGATGTTCCCGGTCGCGTACGACGACGTCGGCGCCGTACGAGGTGAGCCGGGCGCCGATCTCGGGAGCGTCGCCGAGGACGGCCCACCGCGTGCCGGACAGTACGGCCGCCGGATCCGCGATGTCACCCTCCTGCCCGAGGGGCACCGACCGCAGCAGGTACCGCTTGGGCGCCTCGCCGCCCACCGTCGCGGCGTTCACCGCATCGCTGTCCGCCGCATCGCCGTTCACCGCGTCGCTGCTCGCCGATCGCACGGCCTCGACCGTCCCGGACGCCTCCGACGCCTCGAACGCCTCAGCCGACTCGGTAGCCGCGGAGGCTTCAGCCATGTCGGCCGCCGGGATCGTCTCGGAGTCCTCGGCGGGAAGCGTGGTCGGCTCGGCGGGGCCGGAGAGCCGCGCGGTCAGCCAGTCGGTCACGGCGGCGGCCGTCCGTGCCTTCGCCAGTTCCTCCAACTCGGCGTCGTCGAGGCCGGTGAGGTCCGCGCCGTCCCCGGCGCCGAGGCGCCGGGCCAGTTCGCCGGCTATCTCGGCCCGCTTGATGGAGTCGATGCTGAGATCGGCCTCCAGGTCGAGATCGGGCTCGATCATGTCGAGGGGATAACCGGTTCGCTCGCTGATGATCTCCAGGACCACCCGCTGGACGTCGACGTCCTGAACCGACGGCGACCCGGTGGCGCCTGCCTGGTCGGCCGACGGCCCTGTGGTCCGCGGTGGTGGGGACATCGGCGGCTCCGCCTGGGGTGCTGCGGCCGTCGTGTCCCGCGGTGCCGACGCGGCGACGGGTGCGGGTGGCGCGGCCGCCCGTTCCCCGGCCACCGCTCCGAGGTAGGTCATCAGCACGTCACGCTGGGCTGCGACCATCTCGCGGCTGGTGCGCAGGAATTCGGAGATCAGCGCGTCCTGGGCGTCCTGGCGGTCCTGGTAGTGCACGTTGTTGCTGCCGTTGCTGCCGTTGCTGCCGTTGCTGCCGCGCATGTCGCGCATGTCGTGCATACCGTGGTGGCTGTCCCGGTCGGACGGGACCGCGTGCGGGGGGTTCGTCGGCACAGTCGTCTCCACGACTCGTCGGGCCGGTGCGAGCGCACCGGGGAGGAGGTCTCCGGCGGCGGTGCGTACCAACTGTCCGTCGACCGTCCAGCCGGGCCGCTTCGGAACCGGCGTGCGCACGGCGTCGACGGCGTCGCGGCCCCGTAGCAGCCAGCCGGTGCGCACCGGCAGCCCGGCGACGGCCAGTCGGGCCAGGGCGTCCAGCCAGCCGCGCAGTCCGCTGTCCGGGCGCGGCTCACAGGCGACCGTCCGATGCGGCAGGTCGCCGAGGATCTGTCCGACCAGCCCGGTCAGCACGGATCCGGGTCCGGCCTCGACGAAGATCCGCGCGCCCGCCTCGTACATCGCCTCGATCTGCTCGACGAACCCGACCGGGGCGCCGATCTGTGCGGCGAGTTCGGCCCGCACCGCGTCCGGGTCGGCGGCGTACGGCGTCGCGGTGCGGTTGGACCACACCGGGAACTCCGGCGCGCGCACCGGACGGGCCGCGAGCGCCTCGGCGAACCGGGCGCCCGCACCGGCGACCACAGGGCTGTGGAAGGCGCAGGCCACGGGGATGCGCCGGGCGTCGTACCCGGCCTCGCGCAGCAGACGCACGGCGTCCGTGACGTCGTCGGCCGGGCCGGATATCACCGTCTGACGGGGCGCGTTGCGGTTGGCGACGACCACGGCGGCCGGGGCCTCCACAGCCCGAAGGGCCCCTACGACCTCCGCGGCGCCGGCCGTGACCGCGGCCATGGTCCCCGGGTCCGCTCCGCGGTCCGCCCCGGCGGCCGCGAGGATGGCCGCCGCCCGTTCGGAGCTGAGCGCGAGAAGCGTCTCGGGGCTCAGGGCGCCCGCCGCGCTCAGGGCGACCAGCTCGCCGTAACTGTGCCCGGCGGCCATGTCGGGCCGCACCCCGGCCGTGGTGAGCAGGGCGTGGGCGGCGAGTCCGGTGATGCCGAGCGCGGGCTGTGCGGCCCGGGTGTCGGTGAGCGCCGCCCGCTGCCGGTCGCGTGCGCCGTCGTCGAAGGCGGTGGGCGGGTACAGCCGGCCCGCGTGGTCGGCGCCGAGTTCGAGGTAGTGGCGCAGCTCGGGGAAGGCGACGAACAGGTCGCTGAGCATTCCGGGGCGCTGGCTGCCCTGACCGGGAAAGAGGAAGGCGACCTTGCCCTCGGCCGGGTCCTGGGCGAGATGGACGCCGTGCGCGGGATCGTGCTCTCCGGCCAGCGCCCGCCGCAGCCGCCCGGTCAGTTCGTCCACGTCCGCGGCCACCACCGCCACCCGCGCCGGATCCGGACAGACGTCGGCCCGGCGGGCCGCGCTCAGCGCCAGGTCGCGCAGCCGCCACGGCCGGCCGTCGGTCTCGGCGGCCCCGAGCAGTTCCTCGGCGGCCCGGTGCGCCGCCGCCGTGTCACGGCCCCGGAACACGAACAGTTCGGCGGGCCATTCGTCCAGCGCCTGCGCCGGTGCCGCGCCGTCCGCGTACGCGCCCAGCACCACATGGAAGTTGGTGCCGCCGAAGCCGAACGCGCTGACACCGGCGAGCCGTTGCGGGGCCGGAGCCGCCCAGGGCCGGGCCCTGGTGTGGAAGGCGAACGGGCTGCTCTCCTCATCCCAGGCGGCGTTGGGGTGCTCCAGATGCAAGGTGGGCGGCTGGACGCCGGTGTACAGCGCCAGGGTCGCCTTGATCAGCCCGGCCAGCCCGGCGGCACACTTGGTGTGTCCTATCTGCGACTTGACCGAACCGAGCGCACAGCTCCCCGGCTTGGCCCCGGCCCTACCGAACACCTCGCCCAGGACGGTCAGTTCGGTGCGGTCGCCGACCACGGTCCCGGTTCCGTGCGCCTCGACGAGACCGACGTCCGCCGGTGAGACACCCGCGTTGCGGTAGGCCCGCTCCAGCGCCGAGCGCTGCCCCTCGGGGCGGGGCGCGGTCAGACCCAGTGAGCGGCCGTCGCTGGAACTGCCGAGGCCCTTGATCACGCCGTAGATCCGGTCGCCGTCCCGCTCGGCGTCCGCGAGCCGCTTCAGGACCACGCAGGCGACGCCCTCGCCGAGCGCGATGCCGTCCGCAGAGTTGTCGAAGGAGCGGGAGCGCCCCGTGGGGGAGAGCGCGTGCACCGAGGAGAACAGGACGTAATCGTTGATGCCGTTGTGCAGGTCGGCGCCGCCGCACAGCACCACATCGCTGGTGCCGCCGGTGAGTTCCTTGCACGCGACGTCCACCGCGGCCAACGAGGAGGCGCAGGCGGCGTCGACGGTGAAGTTGGCGCCGCCGAGGTCCAGCCGGTTGGCGATCCGGCCGGAGATCACATTGGAGAGCATGCCGGGGAAGGAGTCCTCGGTCAGCCGGGGCAACTGGCCGTCGAGGCCCTCGGGGACGCGCCCGTGGTACGACGGGAGCACGGCGCGCAGCGTGGCCGCGTTGGACAGGTCGCTGCCCGCCTCCGCGCCGAACACCACCGAGGTACGGGAACGGTCGAACTCCCTTCCCCCGTCGCCGTATCCGGCGTCCTCCAGGGCGCGCCGGGCGGCTTCCAGGGACAGCAGCTGGACCGGCTCGATGCTGCCGAGCGACGCCGGCGGGATGCCGTAGCGCAGCGGATCGAAGGGGATACGGGGCAGGAAGCCGCCCCACTTGGAGGGGACGGCACCGCTGGAGGGGGAGGCGCCACTGGAAGGGGTGGCCCCGTCGTCGCGCTGCCCGTAGTGCACGGCCGGGTCCCAGCGCTCGGGCGGGACCTCGCCGACCGCGTCCCGGCCGCCGACGACGTTCGCCCAGAAGGCGGGGAGGTCGGGCGCCTGCGGGAACATACAGGCCATCCCGACGACCGCGATGTCCAACGGAGGGGGCACCACCGGCTCCCGGGTCCCGGACCCGCCCGGCCGCTCGCCCAGCCGGCCCCGCAGCCCCGCCGCCCGCCGTGTGAGGAAGCCGGCGGCCCCGGAGGTCACCGACTCGTGCAGCGCCGCGACGGTGGTGGTGGCCGAGCGCAGGACGGCCACCTCCCCGGCCATGAACATGCCGTCGGTGAGCTGGCGTGCCTCGTCGACCGACCTGAGCGCCCCGCCGCCGTCCCGTTCCACGCCCTTGCTCGCGAGCCGCAGCCGCCCGATGTTGAGCTGCTCCAGTTCCTCCCAGACCCGCCGGTCGGCCACGCCCGCGGACCGCAGCCGACCCTCGTGCTCGCGGTACCCCTCGGTGAACGAGCTCGGCAGGCAGCGGGTGGCGTGGCCGGGCGCGGTCTCCAGGAGCGTGGTCCGCTCGGCGGCCCGCACCTGGCGTTGGAAGAGCGGCTGGATCGCGCCGCGCGCGACCGCCTCCTCGGTGAACAGGTACGCGGTGCCCATGAGGACCCCGACGGCGGCCCCGCGCGAGGTCAGCGGGGCCGCGAGCGCGGCGACCATCGCCGCCGAGCGCTCGTCGTGGACGCCGCCCGCGAAGAACACCTCCAGCGACTCCGCCGTATCCCTGCCGTTCCCGTCGCCCGCATCCTCGCTGCCGCCCTTGCCGCCCCTGTTGTTCCTGCCGCTCCTGTCGGCCGCGTCGTCCAGGAAGTCCTCCAGGACCGCGAGTTGTGCCTCCCAGAGCGGGAAACTGCCGCGCGGACCGACGTGCCCGCCGCACTCGGAACCCTCGAACACGAACCGGCGGGCCCCGGCTTCCAGGAACTGCCGCAGCAGTCCCGGCGAGGGCACGTGCAGGAAGGTGCGGATCCCGTCCCGCTCCAGCGCCTGCGCCTGGGAAGGCCGCCCGCCCGCGATGACGGCGTGCGTCGGCCGCAGCTCCCGTACCGCCTCCAACTGGGCGGCGCGCACCTCCTCCGGCGCGAAGCCGAGCACGCCGACGCCCCAGGGCCGCCCGGCCACGGCGGCCCGGGTCTCGGCCAGCATCGCGCGGGTGCGCGCGCCGTCCGCCAGCGCCAGCGCGAGAAACGGCAGCGCGCCGTCCTCGGCGACCGCCGCCGCGAACTCGGCGCGGTCGCTGACCCTGGTCATCGGTCCCTGCGCGACGGGCAGCCGGGTGCCGAGCGCCCGGCTCATCGGGGAGCCCGTGCCCAGTGCTCCGGCGGCCGCGTCGTCGCGTACGACGTCGCGCACCGCGTCCGTCAGAGCGCGCACCGTCCCACGCACATCCCCCCAGCACCGCGCGAACCGGGCGGCGAGGAAGCCGTCCTGACCCACCGGCAGCAACTGGGTACGGGGATCCTGTGCGCCCAGTGCCGCCGCCACCGTCTCCGGGTCGGTCCCGGCGATGCGCGGCGCGTCCGGGCCCCGCCGGAGCAGCACCCGGTGACCCGCCAGCACCGTCGTCTCCGAACCGTCCAGGGGCCGCAGTTGCGCCGCGGCCGCCTCCGGCAGGGAGGACTCGGCGAGCAGTGCGAGCTGGCTGTCCAGTACCACCCCGGCCGCCCCGCCGGCCATCGCGGCGGCCGCCGTCCGGGGGCCGATTCCGCCACAGGCCCAGACCGGGAGCGGCATGTCGGGCGCGGCGAGCAGCCGCTGGAGCAGGACGAAGGTACTCAACTCCCCGATCCGGCCGCCGCATTCGCTGCCGCGGGCGATCAGCCCGTACGCCCCGGCGAGCACCGCGGCCCGCGCCTCGTCGAGGTCCGTGACCTCCACCAGCACACGGTGCCCGGCGGCCACGTCGCCGGCCTGCCACGGCGCGTCGACCGCGAGGACCACCGTGTCCGGCCGACCGGGATCGCCGGTCCCCGGCGCGAGGTCGGCGGGGTCCAGTCGGCAGCGGGCGCCGACCCGCACCCCGAACGGGCCCGGTGCCAGGCGGTGCAGGCGCTCCAGCGCGTCACGGGATCTTCGGTCCCCGTCGCCCAGGTCGAGAACGCCGAGTCCGCCGGCCCGGCACACCGCCGCGGCGAGCCGGGCGTCGGGTTCGCCGAACGGGGTGATGCCGATGATCATGTCCTCGGAACGCACAGCAGACGTCATGATTCTCCGAATCAAGCTGAGACTGCATGGTGGGGGATGCGGTACGACAACGATGGCGGCGCGTCGGATTCCGGCGGGACCTGCGACAACCCCGGGGAACACCGATTCATAAGGCCTGCTCGAAACGCGTTGAAAGGTAGCCCTGTTGTTACTGGCTGGTCAATGTTGAACCAGTGGGGCGGTGTGCGGGCGCATTGATTCGGTCAACCATGGACGCCGGAAGAGGTGCCGGGAATCGGAGCAATTCCTTGATGGTGGCGTCTCGTTCACTCCGCTCACACATCATCGAAACGCCAATAGGTGAATGAGGAACTTTCTCTGGTGCGGCATGTCCGAATCCGGGCGCACTTTCCCTTCGGGCGGCGGACTCGGGAAGATTCCATGTGTCGATCTTGAATTGACCGGGAAGGGTGCGTGCCGGGCGTGGAGGCTTCCGGCTCCTCGTGCGAGGACTTCGTCACCCGCGCGGCAGTTCGCCTTGTCGCCCGAGTGACGTGGGCGGTGGCACACCGCACCTGGTCGCGGCTCGCCGTCGCACTCCGACGACACGGCGGAGCGCTCTCCCCTCAACGCGGTCTCGGACAGTGGGATATGGGTTGTCCGACATGCAGGGAACTGGCGAGAATTTGTCCGGTGAACGAGATCGAACACCAGAAGTCGCCCAGGGGCGCGTCGGCCGCCGCCGTGTCGGCCGGCCTGATCGCGGTGTTGGTGGGAGTCACCAGTTCCGCTGCGATCGTCTTCGCCGCCGCAAAAGCGGCCGGGGCGGGGCCGGGAGAGCTCAGCTCATGGATGCTGGCCCTCGGGGTCGGTATGGGCGTCACGTGTATCGGCCTGTCCCTGCGGTACCGGGCTCCTGTGGTCACCGCATGGTCCACCCCCGGAGCGGCGTTGCTGGTGTCCGGCCTCGACGGGGTGACGATGGCTCAAGCCGTCGGCGCCTTCATCGTGTCCGCCGCGCTGATCGTGCTCAGCGGCCTGACGGGCTTGTTCGAGCGAGTGATGGGAAGGATCCCCGTACCGCTCGCGGCGGGCCTGCTCGGCGGGGTGCTCGTACAGTTCGGCACCGGACTCTTCGCCGGTATGGACGGTCATTTCGCCGTCGTGTTCTCCATTTTCGCGGCCTATCTGCTCGGGCGGCGGCTGCTGCCCCGCTTCGCGATCATCCTGGCGCTCGCGGTAGGCGTCGCGGTCGCGGCCGTACAGGGCTCGCTGCGACCCGGGAGGATCCGCTTCGCCTTCGCCGAACCCGTGTTCACGGCCCCCGCGTTCTCGTGGCAAGTGATCGTCAGCGTCGCGTTGCCACTGTTCGTCGTCACGATGGCGTCGCAGAATCTGCCGGGCGTCGCGGTCTTGCGCGGCGACGGGTACGACCGGGTGCCGGTGTCGCCTCTGATCACCTGGACCGGCCTCACCAATCTGCTGCTCGCGCCGTTCGGTTGCTTCGGCCTGAACCTCGCCGCCATCACGGCGGCCATCTGCACGGGGCCTGAGGCGCACGAGGATCCGGACCGGCGCTACTTGGCCGGAGTCTGGGCAGGAATCTTCTATCTGTGCGTGGGCATCCTCGGCGGAACGGTGAGCTCGCTGCTGACGGCACTGCCGACCGCCCTCATTCTCGGCATCGCCGGACTCGGCCTGCTCAACACCATCGGGAACTCCCTGGCCTCCGCCGTCTCGGACGACAAGTGGCGGGAGGCGGCGGTCGTCACGTTCCTGGCGACCGCATCCGGGGTGACGCTGCTCGGCGTGGGTTCCGCGTTCTGGGGACTGCTGGCCGGAGGGCTGACGGTGGCGGTGACGCGCGGACGCCTTCCGCGCGGAGCCGGCACATCGCGAGAGCCGACCCGTGCCGCCGCCCATTCCGTGCCGTCCGGCACGACATCTGCCGACACGGTCGACCTTCTTGGTGAGCAAGATCCGTTTGAAGGCGGAACCAGGACAGGTTGAGGTCGATGCCCTCAACGGCGGAGATCGAGCCGTTCTCGTCGATCGCGACGCGGACGAAGGACGCCGGGTAGATCCACAAGATCAATTACGCAATTTCTTCACCTTTGTGAAGTGGATCACCGCAAGGGGTGTCTCCCGCGATGACCGGCTGACCGGGAATGCGAAGCGTTGTACGCTCCGAAGACCGCCCTTGACCTGCAGAAGCAGGCAGGGAGCAGACGAATCGGGAGCTTCTTCGTGCTTCGTACCATGTTCAAGTCCAAGATCTAGCGGTTGGGTGTTTCTGCAGGTCAGAGCCCTGGTTGCCGTGCTGGGGTCAGCAATTGGTCAGCATGAGGCAGGACGGTGTCCTGGCTTGATCGACCTGTATCCGGGGTGGAGGCCTCCTGCGCCCCGCTCAGTGCCTCAGGAGTGGTGCGTACTTGCACGGCTGACGGTCTGGCCGGTCTGGAAGTTGTGTCAGCTCGCGCCAGCCGGGGCCAGCACGCGTGGGCAACGTGGAAAGTGACGCCCTCAAGGGCCAGTTCGACCGTCGTGTTGGTCGGTCGAACTGGCCCTTGAGGGCGTCTCGTTGGCTGACGGATCAGCCGGCGGAACCTTTTGCGCGTCTGCCCGCCCGGCCACAGGATCGCCCCTACCCTTCGACGGCCGTGGAAGCGTGCTGCGCTGAATGGAGAGTTCCGCTCGGAGCCCTCTGAGGCCGAGTCGTGGGGGGGGGGGGGGGGGAAACCCCACACCCGGCGCCCCGGCGGGGGGGGGGGGCGGTGCGCCGCGCGCGCGGGGGCGCCCCCCCACCCCCAACCACCCCCCCCC